>NZ_MKGS01000147.1:0-49316 GCF_002836905.1 Pseudomonas sp. 43NM1
GGTGACGCGGGAACACCGCTTGCGCCTGCGGCCAGATGAACGTCAGCAGCGTCAGCACGTCCATGCGGCGCATGCCCTGCCCCAGCGGCGAGGCGACGGTGACTTCGGTTTCGCCCAGGCGGGTGCGGCGGCTGCCGAGGTGGCCGGCGAGCATCCAGCCGGTGGGCCGGTCGAACAGGCGCGAGACGTTATTGACGCGGAATTTGTTTTTGCCGATGCGCGGCCAGGCGGTTTCGACACTTTTCCAGCCGTTGGGCAATTCGAATTCCAGGCGTGAGACCAACTCGACGCCGTCCTGTTGATCGAGTTTGGCTGGCGGCACCAGATCATCGCCGCGCATCAACGCCCACTTCGGCGTCATCCGCGTGTCGAAACTGCCGCTTTTGCGCCCATGACTGATGCGCACGCGATACGTCAGGCTGGCCTTGTCGGCGGACGGTTGCCAGACGCCACGCGCGGTTTTGCCCGGAGTCAGTTGCCATTGGCCGTCAGCCTTGAAATCGCTGTAATGGCTGCCGTCGCCGAGGTCGAAATCGAGGCTGCGCACCGCCGAGCCTTGCGCCAGGGTCAGGCGCACTTCGGCCTGATCGCTTTGCGGCAACAGACGCACGTGATAATCCAGATCGACCTTCTTCGCCGCCCACAGCGACGAACTCACGGCCAGTGCCGCAACGGCCAATGCCAGACGCAATCCCACAGCCATACGCACTCCTTGTGGCGAAATTTCGGTGATCAACAATGTTGGGGTGAGTGCCTGCGCACTCCAGGCATTCAGCCCGCGCGAAAGATCAGGTGATCTTCCCAATCGTCTTCCGGCACGCTGCCCTCGGCGAGCATGCGCCCGGATTGCGAGATCCGTTCGTGGTGCACCGCGTCGCGATCACCACTCACCAGGTGATGCCATTGCGGCAAGTCCTTGCCTTCGCTGACCAGCCGATAACCGCAGGTCGGCGGCAACCAGCGGAATTCTTCAGCCTTGCCCGGAGTGAGCTGGATGCAATCGGGGACGAACTCGCGGCGGTTCGGGTAATCGCTGCACTGGCAGGTTTTCAGGTCCAGCAGTTTGCAGGCGATGCGCGTGTAATAGACGCTGTTGTCTTCTTCGTCTTCAAGCTTTTGCAGGCAGCACAGGCCACAGCCGTCGCACAGCGATTCCCATTCCAGGGTATCGAGTTGCTCGAGGGTTTTGCGTTTCCAGAACGGTTCGATTGCGGCGGCCATGGTTCGAGCATCAACATCAGGTGGTGAAAAGGCCGCCAGTCTAGTGCCCCGCGCCTTGTGGGCCAAGTGCTGGCGACTGTCGGTATAACGTGCTTGTCAGTTGTGGCGCCGCGAAGTAGCTTTGCCAGTCGCCACGAGCCAAATCTGAAGGCCATTAACGCGCAACCGCGTTGCATTCCGGTGACCACCACGGCTCGGCAAAAACCTCATCGCTCAGCTAACTGCGGCCGCAGGTTTTTCACTCCGACTCTGACTCAACCGTAACAAGGAAGATTTGCATGAGTGCCACTCCACGCGTTGCCGATTACGCCATTCATCCCCAATTCACCGATCGCTGGTCGCCGCGTGCGTTTACCGGCGAGCCGATTGCCGAAGAAACCCTGCTGAGCTTTTTCGAAGCCGCGCGCTGGGCGCCATCGGCCTACAACTCGCAGCCGTGGCGCTTTCTTTATGCGCGCCGCGATACGCCGAACTGGGCGCGGTTTCTCGGTTTGCTCAACGAGTTCAATCGCGGCTGGGCGCAGCATGCGTCGGCGCTGGTGATTGTGATTTCGAAGACGACTTTTGCAGTGCCCGGTGCGACCGAAGAAACCCCGGCGCAGACTCACGAATTCGACACCGGTTCGGCGTGGGGACATCTGGCGCTGCAAGCGAGCCTCAGCGGTTGGCACACCCACGGCATGGCCGGTTTCGATCAGGAACTGACGCGCAAAGAACTGAACATCCCGCAGGGTTATGCGCTGCACGCAGCAGTGGCGGTCGGCAAACTCGGCGATAAAACGACACTGGCGCAATACCTGCAAGCGCGCGAGGCCCCGAGCCCACGCCGCCCGCTGAGCGAATTGGCGGCTGAAGGTGATTTCACCCTCTGAACGCTACCCGATCGTTCCCACGCTAAACGTAGGAACGATCATTGCGATCAATATCCGCGTTCGAAATCAACTTCGCCGCGCAGCGCTTCGCCCGCGTGATAGGCGCGCAGGTTGTCGACGAACAGCTTGACCATCATTGATGGCGAAGTCGGCGCCGAGCTGTGGCCGGTCAGGAGCAAACCCCAGGCGGTCCAGAACGGATGGCGCTGCGGCAGCGGTTCCTGACGGCAGACGTCGATCACCGCGCCCGCCAGATGCCCTTCTTTCAAGGCTTCCACCAGATCCGCATCGACCACCGCCACCCCGCGTCCGACGTTGATCAACACGCCAGTCGGCTTGAATTGCTTGAACAGCGCGGCGTCGTACAGATCATGGGTATTCGGCGTGTTCGGCAGCAGATTGACCACGTAATCGACTTCGCCGACCAGACGCGGCAAGTCCGCCAATGCAGCCACTTCAACAAACGGTGCCTGCTCGCGCGCCTCGCTGGCGATGCCGTACAGTTCGACGCCAAACGGCACGAGGAAATTGGCCACGGTTTGGCCAATGTCGCCAGTGCCGACGATCAACACCTTGCGCCCCGCCAGGCTCTGGCCCTGACGGCTGTCCCACTTGCGCTCGACCTGGCTGACCAACCGCGCCAGCACTTCGCGCTCGTGGCCGAGCATGTAAGTCAAAACGTATTCGGCCATGACCTGGCCGAAAATCCCCACCGCGCGGGTCAGGCGATAGTGGCGTGGCAGGCCGTCGGCGAGCAGCGGCGTGATGCCGGCCCAAGTCGATTGCAGCCACTGTGGCTGATGGCCCTGACGCAGCAGGTTCGCCAGCAGATCCGGCTGGCCGAGCCAGATCGGGCAATCGGCGGCCTGCCGTGCCAACTCGGCGGAATCACCGCTGGTCAGCACTTCCAGCTCAGGCGCGGCCTGACGCAACAATTGGGCATACACAGGGTGGTCGTGTTCAGCAATCAGAACGCGCATGGTTCAAACCTTTCGAAAAACAGAGCAAACGGCCGTTGAAGGAGATTCGCTCCCTGACCACGGCCATCGCCAAAATCATTCCAGTGTTTCATACAGGCTCTGAACAGAACCTGTCTGCCGATCACATCGGGTCGTTGCGACGCAGCAACTCTTCGGGCAAGTGCTCGATGTACTCGTCCTCGGCCGGCGGCATCTGCAAGTGGTAGCCCTGCTTCTCGAGGTTTTCCAGGACCACAGTGATGTCCTCGCGCGACAACTTGCGCTCAGGCGTCAGCACCAGGTCGAAGGCGTGATGCGGCTTGCCGAACGCCGCCATCAACGATTCCGGGACGCGCTCCAGTGCATCGCTTTTGAGCACATAGAGGTACATCTCGTTTTTCTTCAGGCTGCGATAAATGGAGCAAATACGTTTCAAGGCTGTTCTCCGGCGGTGGCCAGGCTGTCGAGCAGCGCCTGGCCCATCAATTCGCGGCGCCAGCCACGCAGCGAATCAGGCAATTGGTAAGGACCGTTGGGGTAGCCGCTCTTGAGCAGCGCTTCCAGGGTTTTCTTGCGCAGCATCAATTCTGGCGCGATGTTCAGGCGTTCGGCTTCAGCCTGGCCGATGGCGCGCAATTGCTTGATCAGCGTCGCGGCGTCCACCGGCAACGGCTCCGGCACGGCGGGCGGCCATTGGTCCGGCGACACAGTGGCAGAACGCTTGATCAGATCAAGCAGGAATTCGCCGTCCTGACGCACGGTACGCGGGTGCATGTCTTCGATTTTCGCCAGCGCGCCGAGGTTGTCCGGTTGCGTGCGCGCCAGTGGCCACAGCGAATGTTCACGGACGATACGGTTGCGCGGCAGGTCGCGGGCCCGCGCTTCGCGTTCGCGCCAGGCGCACAGTTCACGCAGCACCGCGAGTTGCGCGCGGGAGAGCTTCCAGGCCAGTTTGGCTTCGCGGTAGACCTCGTACGGGTCGACCTCGCGGCGCAGGTTGGCGACCAGTTCGGCGCCGTCCTCCAGCACCCATTGGTATTTGTCTTCGGACAACTTCGGTTGCAAGCGTACAAAAACTTCCGCGAGATGCAGCGCATCTTCGGCGGCGTAGCTGATTTGCGTGTCGGACAGCGGACGTTGCAGCCAGTCGGAACGGGTTTCGCCCTTCGGCAGATCGATGCCGAGCACTTCCTGCACCAGCCGCGAATAACCCATCGAGAAACCGAGGTTCAGGTAAGCGGCGGCCAACTGCGTGTCGAACAGCGGCGCCGGCAGGCTGCCGGTCAGGCGCAGCAACACTTCGAGGTCTTCGCTGCACGCGTGCACGACTTTGACCACGGCCGGGTTTTCCAGCAACGCGGCCAGCGGCTGCCAGTTATCGATGGTCAGCGGATCAATCAGGTAAGCGCGTACACCATCGCCAATCTGCAACAGGCCGGCAATCGGGTAAAAAGTGTCGACCCGCATGAATTCGGTGTCGAGGGCAACGAATGGCAGCTGCTGCCACTCGGCGCAAAACTGACCGAGGCTATCGTTGTCGCGAATCCAGTGAATATCGATGGCCACACGGCTCTCCCTTGAAGAATGGCGCGCAGTATATATCGCCCCCGGCGATTTCCGCGCATCCACTGAACAAGAGCTTTAGCGAAAAGACTCACGCGAAGGCAAGAAACGTCTGTCAAAAAGAGGTTAATTGGCCTTACGCAGGACGTAGACCCGCATACGCGCACAACCGGGGAAGAAATCCTGATGACTGAGCAGCCGGAAACCCGCCAGTTTGAACTCGGCTTCGACCAACGCCTTGCTCGCCAGCGGCGTGGACGCACTGCGCTTGATCGAAGATGAGCGACGCCCGAAACGGTTTTGCAGTCTGACCGCGACAATCACCGTGTCGCGGCTGACGCGATGAAACTCCGCCAACATCGCCAAGCGGTGCTCCGGGCTGGCGATGTGCTGAAACAATTGCATGCAAATCATGCAATCCACCGCGTTCGCCGACAGGTCGAGGGTGAACGCCGAGCTCTGGAAGGTCTTGATCCGCTCCAGCAACTGCTGCGAATGATGCACACGCGCATGATCGAGCATGTCCTGCGACGGATCGGACGCCAGAATCACCCGGTTACCGTGCTCGGCCAGCACCGGCCAGAATCGCCCGGCGCCACACGCCACATCCAGCAGCAACCCCGGCTCGCCGGCAACATTCAGCGCGTTGCGCACCAGTTGCTCGACGCGCCAGAACGCCAGACGCTCGACCCATCCACGCGATTGCGGCTGCTGGCAGACGCGGGCGTGTTGCAGATCGTAGCGCCGGGCGAACTCAAGTTCGACGGCGGATGGGGGCAGCGCGGACATGTGCAGGGGCTCTTGTTGGAATATCGACCGATCGCACATTAGCGCCAAGCCTGTGAAAAATAAGTCGAAACGATTATTTTTTTGCCAACTCGCCGTCGATCACCGCCCGCCGACATCCGGCGAACATGTCCAGGTCGGGGTTGTAGACTTTGCTGTCGACTTCCAGCAAACCCAGCATCGAATGGAACAAGTTGTCCTGGCTCAGGGGTTTTTCGCGGCTCAGTTGCAGGCAATGAGTGTCGACCGAGAACGCCTGTTGATAGCTGTCGGAGAACCACGCCAGCATTGCCACATGTTTTTGTTGTTCCGGCGCCATCATGTAAGGCGTGCCGTGCAGGAACAGGTTGTACTCGCCCAAAGACTCGCCGTGGTCGGACAGATAGAGCATCGCGGTATCAACTTTGTCCTGATTGCGCCGCAGCAAATCAATCAGCGTCGACAGCACGTGGTCGGTGTAGACCAGCGTGTTGTCGTAGCCGTTGACGATACTTTCGCGACTGCAATTGTTCAGCGCATTGCTTTCGCACACCGGGGTGAAGTGTTGATATTCCTTGGGGTAACGCTTGAAATATTCCGGGCCGTGGCTGCCCATCTGGTGCAGGACCAACACCGTGTCTTTATCCAGCGTGTCGATAAAGTGCTGCAAACCTTGCAGCAGAATTTCGTCACGACATTCGCTGTTGGCGCACAACGCCGGGTCTTTCAAGTTGCTGACATCGTCGAGTGTCACCCGATCACACGTGCCTTTGCAGCCTGACTGGTTATCGCGCCAGATCACTTCGAGGCCGGCGCGTTTGAGTACATCAAGCAAGCCTTCTTCATTTTTTGCCTGGCTGGCGTTGTAATCCTTGCGACCCATGTTGGAGAACATGCACGGAACCGACACGGCGGTTTCGGTGCCGCAGGAATGCACGTCGGTAAAGGCAATCAGGCCTGCTTCTTTGCTGAGTTGCGGGGTGGTGTCGCGGTCGTAGCCGAGGATGCCGAAGTTCTCGGCCCGGGCACTTTCGCCGACCACCAGCACTGTCAGGGATTTGCGCCCGTGGGTTTGCCAAGTCAGGTCTTTGCGGGCGTCCTCGCCGATTTTCACGAAGGGCTGCTGTGCCGACGCCACTTGCTCCCGTAAATACCCGATGGACGCACCCAGGTAGTTGCTTGGCACCACCATCAAATGCAATTCATGGTGATTGCGGAACAACGAGGACAAACCTTGATAGTTCACTAACGCCACGCCACCGATAACTGCGACCGACGCAATACTCACAAGCGCCTTACTTAACAAGTCGCGATGCCAGGCGCGGTAAACGATCGGGGTTTTCCACAACAACCAGGAAGGTAAAACCCCAAGCACAACAATAAACGCCAGTAACTTCAGCGAGAGTAAATCGCGAACTTCGGCAGGATTGGTTTCAGCCAGGTTGCGAAACATGCCGGCGTCGATCAATACGCCGTACTGGCTCATGAAATAAGCCACGCCAGCGCTGACCATAAACAGCAACGTCAACAGCGGCTTTAATATCGGCCGAAACGCCAGCAGGGTCAGCACGATATTGAACGCAGCCAACACCATGACCGCGAACGCCACGCGCATCAGGATGCCCTGTGCGTTGGAAGCCGTGATTTCAAACAAGTGTTGCCAGAGCACCCAATTAAAACCGGCTAATAAAAACGCGCTGGCAATCAGTGTCACCCACTCGGGGCGCACGGCTTTTAACTTGAACATGGGAATTGATAGTCCTGGAAAGAGTGCCGCCGATAAATGTGAAAAATTCATTTTCCGCAACAGCACAAACTTTAAGCAGGCAACCATCAATTTTTTGTGAAAAAGAAGCCAACGATTAGTTGGCTTCAGGTTTAACCAGCAAACTTTTAACGTATTTGGGAAACAGTCAGGTCTGGTTCAGGTACCAACGCCAATCTTGCTCACCGACTTCGCCCATGAACTGCCGATATTCGGCGCGTTTAACGGCCAGGTACACGCCGAGAAACGCTTGGCCAAATGCTTCTTTCGCCCAACTCGAACCTTCGAGTGCGCGCAAGGTGGTCAGCCAATCGGTCGGCAGCAGCTCGGTAGCTTGCGCGTAACCGTTGCCTTCCACCGGCGCGCCGGGGTCGAGTTGTTCGCGAATGCCACGGTGGATGCCGGCCAGAATCGCCGCAGCGGCCAGATACGGATTGGCGTCGGCGCCGCAGATGCGGTGTTCGATGTGCCGGGAAAACGCCGGCCCGCCGGGCACGCGCAGGCTCACGGTACGGTTGTCCACGCCCCACGTGGCGGCCAGCGGCGCGTAGCTGTTGGTCTGGAAGCGTCGATAGGAGTTGGCGTTCGGGCAGAACAGCAGCAGCGAGTCGAGCAAGGTGTTAAGCATGCCGCCCACCGCGTGCCGCAGCAGCGGCGTACCGTCCGGCGCTTCGCTGGCGAAAAGATTGTTGCCATCCTTGTCGGCGAGGCTGACGTGCATGTGCATGCCGGTGCCGGCCAGATCATCGAAAGGTTTGGCCATGAAACACGCCGCCATCCCGTGTTTGTGCGCCACGCCTTTGACCAAGCGTTTATAACGCACCGCTTCGTCCATCGCTTGCAGCGCGTCGGTGCGGTGTTCGAGGGTGATTTCGACCTGGCCCGGCGCGTATTCGGAAATCGCCGTGCGCGCCGGAATGCCCTGCAATTTGCAGGCGCTGTACAGGTCGGCGAGGAACGGCTCGATCTGCTCCAGTTCACGCAAACCGTACACCTGCGTGGCGCGCGGGCGCCCACCATCGACATCGCGCGCCGGTTGCGGCCGACCGTTGGCGTCGCGCTGCTGATCAAGCAAATAGAATTCCAGCTCCGCCGCCATCACCGGGTAATAGCCGTCGGCCTGCAGGCCTTCGATAACCTTTGCCAGCAAGTGCCGAGGGTCGGCAATCGTCGCTGGCATGCCTTCTGTTGGATGCATGCTGACCTGCACCGCCGCCGTCGGAATCAGCCGCCACGGCATGCGTTGCAAACTGCCGCTGACCGGGTAAGCGCGGCAATCGATATCGCCGACGTCCCACACCAGCCCGGAGTTTTCAACGTCGTCGCCATTAATCGTCAGGCCGAGAATGGTGCTCGGCAGTGGCCGGCCGCTTTCATACACCGCCAGCAGTTCATCGCGGTGCAGCAACTTGCCGCGCGGCACGCCGTTGTTGTCGACGATGAACAATTCGAACATCTCGATATCCGGATTCTGTTCCAGAAAATTCAGGGCTTCTTGCTGCGTGGCGAAGGGGGTCGTGGCACAACTCATGGGAATTCTCGTTTTCGCGCTAGGCAAACGCTCTGGCGTCGCCGATCTGATCCCGCCGCACAGCGCGGGACCTGTAGGAAAAATCAACGGGAAGCGCAGGAGTCCGGCGGGCGCGCGTGTCGGCAATGCCACAGCGCCCAGAAGGCCAATTCGGAGGGAAGTGCAGAAAGGGTCGGTGCGGTGGCGTTTAAAAAGCCACGGCCACGGTTAAACGCAGAAGCGCCGCTGGGTGCCGGATGCTGGAGTGCGACTGGCCGACCGTGCATAAAAAAACCGCAGAAAACCGAAGAGCCGCAGCGTCACACGGGTGATTGGGGGATTCAACCGGGAATTGAAGAACTTTGGGTGTGGACTGGCTAAACATTCCAGCCACGCCACCCCCTGCGCGGGGCAGGTATTTAATTTCTAAATACCACGGCGGACTTTCTGATTTGCCGCGACCGCGTCCCTCGCGCCTAATCGGCGCCTTGTTTTTGTAAGGCTCACCGATGGAAAACGTTCGTGCAACAACCCGCCCTGCCCTGTGGTTGATGATCAGCATCATCCTTGTCGCGTTGAATCTGCGCCCATCGATGGCCGCTGTCGGCCCGCTGCTCTCGGCGATTCGCGGCGATATCCCACTGAGTTTCAGCCTCGCCTCTTTGCTGACCATGCTGCCGGTGATGGCGATGGGGCTGGCGATGTTTTTCGGCATTGGCGTCAGTCAACGTTTGGGCGAGCAGCGCACCGTGGTGCTGTCGCTGCTGATTATCGGCGTGGCCACTGCTTCGCGATTGTGGCTGAATTCCGCCGCTGAACTGATCGTCAGCGCCATTGCCGCCGGAGTTGGCATCGCGCTGATCCAGGCGCTGATGCCTGCGCTGATCAAGTCGCGATTCGGCAATAACGTCGCGGTGTGCATGGGGCTTTACGTCACGTCGATCATGGGCGGCGCGGCGATCGCGGCGGCTTTTGCGCCACTGGTGATGAGCCAAACCGGCAGTTGGCGCATGGGCCTGGCGGTCTGGGCGGCGCTGGCCTTGCTTGCGCTGCTGTTCTGGATGGCCCAGCGCCAATCGATTCCGCCATTGCCCGCGCAAACACCGCGTCGCGAATCCTTTTTCGCCAATTCCCGCGCCTGGTTACTCGCTTTCTTCTTCGGTTTGGGCACCGCGTCCTACACCTGCGTGCTCGCTTGGCTGGCGCCGTACTACGTGGAAAAAGGCTGGAGTGAACAAAACGCCGGTTTATTGCTGGGTTTCCTCACCGCCATGGAAGTGATCTCCGGTCTTCTGACCCCGGCCATCGCCAACCGCAGCCGTGATCGGCGTCTGGTTTTACTGGTGTTGTTGGGGCTGATCATGGCGGGTTTCTGCGGCCTGATTCTCAGCCCGCAACATTTGAGCCTGTTGTGGCCGTGCCTGCTCGGTTTGGGGATTGGCGGGTTGTTTCCAATGAGCCTGATCGTGTCGCTTGATCACCTCGACGAGCCCCGGCGCGCGGGCGGGCTCACCGCTTTCGTTCAGGGCATCGGCTATTTGATCGCCGGCCTGTCGCCGCTGATCGCCGGGATGATCCGCGATCAACTCGGCAGTTTCGAATGGGCCTGGTGGTCACTGACCGCCATCGTCGCGCTGATGATGCTGATGGTGTTGCGATTTGACCCAAGGCATTACGCCAAACACATTCGCTGAACACATTTGCTGAACACAGTTGCTGAACATGCGCGCGCGTCGGTGCAAACCTCGCCAAACCGGCGCTCGAAAATCGCAGGTCGTGTTCTCTACATTTTCTGTCCCACACCCGACAGGGAAACTTCCTACGAGCCATTCTCCTGGCACCATCGTTCCGTTAGGATCGTTCGCACACGTTTGCGCACCGTCAGCGCAAGGAGTTACAGCGAGGCAGAACGGATGCTGAACAGTAATTTGCTTAGAAAGCTCGATATGCAGGACCTCATGGTGTTCATCGCCGTGTACGAGCAAAGCAGCGTCACCGGGGTCTCGGAGGCCCTTTTTGTCAGTCAGTCCACGGTGAGTTACTGCCTGAAAAAACTGCGCACCAGTTTCGAAGACGAGTTGTTTATCAACACCCGCAGCGGCATGCGTCCAACCTACAAAGCCAGCACCATGTACCCCCACGTGCTGAAAATCCTCGAAAGCATCAACTTGTGTCATGCCGGCGCTCACTCCTTCGACCCGACAGCGCAACCAGTCACCTTCAACATTTGCGCACCGGAATACTTCGAGCAGTTGATTCTGCCGCGTCTGCTGAAGAGTCTGGATTTCGCCGATTTGCCGGTGATGGTCAACATGCACAAATTCGAAACCGACATTCCGGCGGAGGAACTGCGCGATGGCAGCCTCGACCTGGTGATCTGTTTTGGTCCGAATTTTCACTGCAACCACAACGATCTGAAATCCCGACCGCTGCTGGAAGATGATCTGGTCTGCGTCTTCGACAAACGCGCCACGCCGCTGGAACCGCGTTTAAGCCTGCAAGCGTTTACCGAACGCCGACATGTGTTTCCGACGCCGTGGTCTTCGACTACCAATATGGTCGACGGCTGGCTGGCGCGGCAGGCGCAGAAACGCCAGATCGTGGCGCGATCGAACAGCTACAGCGCAGCGCTGAAGATGATTACTGGCACTGATTTCATTCTGACGTTGCCCCGGCGCATCCAGCGTTTGCTGGCCAACGAAGCGGTGTTCAACCATTGCGAAGCGCCGAACGGCTTGCCGGGTTTTTCCCTCGACATGCAGTGGAGCCAGAATGTCGATCAGGACAGTGCCAATGCCTGGCTGCGCGAGCAGGTGGTGAACGCCTGCGCCGAGCAGCAAGCGGCCTGAATCAGACGCCGATGGCGGTTTTCGCGTAGGACTCGCGATCAATGTCGAGGATTTCCACGCATAACTGAACCTCGACACCCGCCGGCCATTCACACAGATCCTTGACCACCGCCAACAGGCTCTCGGAAAGCTGCTTTTTGATCTGCGGCGAGCGACCACTGAGCAGCGCCAACTTCACATGCACAAACGCTCGCTCGCCCATCGCGGTGCCGACCTTGAACGTCTCGACTTTTACCGCGCGACCCTTGATATCGAATTCCGCCGCAAACTGACCGGAACCCACCAACGTATTGTTGAGCCGAATCAACGCCACGTCGGCGTTCAATCCGGGCAGGTTGGCGGTGTATTCCATGTGCAGGTGTGGCATGGCGATGCTCCTGAGGTTGGGCGGAAAAGTGGCTACATATATCACAGCGCGGTTTATCGAAGAGCCGCGCTAGGCTCCGGCGGCTTTTTCTGTGCCGGGCTGGTCGGCGAAACCGCGCTCACTCATGAACGCTTCGAGCCGTGAACGCAACCAGCGCTCGGCCGGATCGGTGTCGACATGGCTGAGCCAGACCATCGACAAGTCCAGCGTCGGGGTCTTGAACGGAAACGGTTCCTGAAACAATTGCCCGGACGCCGCCATGGCTGTGGCGGTGTAGTCCGGCAGGCTGGCGATCAGATCGGTGCCCGCCAGCAGCGCTGGCAACGAACTGTATTGCGGCACGGACAGCACGACCTGACGTGTCCGACCAATCTCCGCCAGCCATTCATCCGCATATCCACTGACATTCGCCGTGTGGGAAACCAGCACGTGTGGGCGTGAGCAATATTCGTCGAGGGTCAGCGGCGTGTCGGACGCGTCGGCGCGCAACAGGCTCGGCGTAATATGCCGCAGCAATTTGCGCTTGGCATTCGCTGGCAAACCGCGCGTCTGGCTGATGCCAACGGTGATATCGCCCGAGGCCAGCAGGTCGGGAATGCGCCAGTAATCGACGTGCTGAACCACGAACACGACTTTCGGCGCTTCTTGGCGTAGTGCCCGTAACAACGGTGGCAGCAGGCCGAATTCGACATCGTCCGACAGCCCGATGCGGAATGTCATGGTGCTGCTGGCGGGGTCGAAATCGTGGGTCAGGCTCAGCGCCACGGAGAGTGAATCCAATGCTGGCGACAAATACTGAATCAATTCTTCGGCGCGCGCCGTCGGCTCCATGCGGTGGCCGACGCGAATGAACAGCGGGTCATTGAACATCGTGCGCAAGCGGTTGAGCGCGGCACTGATGGTGGGCTGGCCGAGGAACAGCTTTTCCGCCACCCGCGTCACGTTGCGTTCGAGCATCAATGTCTCGAACACCACCATCAGGTTGATGTCGGCTTTGCGTAGTTCATTGCGATTCATTCACTGCACCCCGGTCCCCAATACTCGGGGCAGTTTAGAAAGGCCGGGGGGTGGCGTCTATCGGCATGATCAGCATTGTGCGCTGGCTCACTGCACGGTCAGCGCTTTCATCCCCAGGCCCAGAACGCGTTGATCCTCGCCGAGACCCAATTGTTTCGGGCTGATCGCGTCGGGTAGCTGGACATGAATTTGCACGATTGCGTCGCTGGCAACGGTTTCGCGGATAGCCGCGGTGATCGGGATTTCGATGCGATTGTCCTGGATCCGCGTCAGGCGCGTGGTCAATGCCGGTACGCCGTTGAGGGTGAACACGGCGGTTTGTTCAGCGTGTTTCGGGAACACAAACGCTAACGCCTCAATGACGATCGACTGCGCCTGCGGCGGAATTCGCAGCAAAATATCGGCCTGCGCGCCGTCCGACCACGTGCCCCAATCTTCCGGCGCGCCCCAACCTTGGCTGAGGTGTTGAGACGTGTGATTGAACACTTGGCGCTGCCCCACTTTGATCAGCGGAACCGACGGCATCTGGCGCCCTTCATCCTCGACCACCAAACACTCGGCGCAGCGTTTCCAGCCTGGGGCGAGCACCACCAGACCGTCGATGCGCGTCAGGAGATCGGTTTGACTGTTGATGGTTTTCACCGCATCGAGTCGGGCTTTTTCGTCGAGGATGTACAGCGAGTCCGCCTCGTACTGACCGCTGTCGAGCATGCGCCGGGTCTTCTGCTCAGCCTGTTCCAGCGCTGAGGTACTCATGCGCCCGAGGTAAGTCGCGTCGGTTTTCAGCCCATGCACTGCAGCGAAATTTGCCAGTGGCAGCCAGGAATCCGGCTGGTTCTGAGGCGGTAATCGGCGAATGTTGGCGTAATGCGCTGCGGCGCTGTTCCAGAACGGATCCTGCAAAGGCGTCGCCCATTCGCTGGCCGGCGTCATCATTCGGCTCTGACGCAAACCGGCCCAGCCATTGCGCGTATCCACGACCTGAACGCACAACGCGACCGCCATCAGACACATGGCGATACGCGGCCGATTACCGCGCACCACCAGGTAAATGATTACGAAAACGATGACGTAGAACGCCGGCCAGAACATGCGCCCGGACGCGCGGAAGATATTCGCCGATTTCACCAGTGCTTTCGGCAATGGGTAGTGCGCGTTCAGCGAGCCGAGACCGATGTCGTTGGTCAATGCAAACAACAGCAGGCCGATCAATGCCAGTAACAGAATGGGCAAACCGCGCACGGCATTGGCGAATGCGGTTTTGCCGCGCAGCAGCGCAATGCCAGCGAAGATCGCCAGCAACAGCGTCCCCGCGCCTAGGTAGTTGAAGCCTTCATAGTCGCCGGGGCCTTCAGGCAAATTCGGGACTATCGCCGACCAGCCGCTGGCATCGATCAGCGACAACAGGTTCATCCGGTACAAACCAAAGCCGCCCGCCACCGCGCCTTTGCCCACACTGAAATAGCCCGCCTGCCAACAACACAGGCTCACCAGCAAAAACAGCACGGCCCATTCGATCAGCGCGGTGCGGCGCGTCATCTGCCCTTTCCGGGTTCTGCCGACCAGATCGGCAATCCAGATCAGCGCGACCATCGCCAGCAAATATGCGTGGACTAGCGCCGTCGCCGCCAGCAATGTGCCCCACGCCCATCGGCGCTTCTGCACGCCGGGATGCAACGCCAGATACAGCGCTGCCAGAATCAGAAAATGCCCGGCCAATGACAGGTGCCCGCCCATGCGCAAAAACATCGGCGGCGAAAACAGAAACAGGCCGGTACCCAGTAATCGCAGGACAACATTGGGCGTCAGCAACCCCATCAGCTTCCAGGCGAACCACGCCTGCAACACAAAACACGCCAGCAACCAGAGACCAAAATACTGGAAGGTCTCGGGCAACCAGGCGCTAAAGGGTTTGAACAGCAAGGCCAGCAGCGGATTGGAGTCGGAAAAAATGATCGCGCTGCCGAGTTCGATCCCGTAGGACGGATTAAGTCCGAGCGGAAAGGTCCACGGCGAATGTCGGAAAAATACCCAGCCCAAGTAGTGCGTCGCCGGATCGCCGCTTTCCAGCCAGGCAATGTTCTGCGGGTCGAGGGCGCGCAGCCCGATCACCATGAAAAACGCGACAACACCCATCAACAGAGGCAGCAGTGCCTGCGCCCAATGCTTGCCCGAAGCCTTCATCGATACGTCCAGAAGTTATGCAATACAAACGTGAAGGCCGGGATGGTCAACGCCACCGCACCGATCCCCAGCAAATAATTGAGCCCGGCAATTTGCGCCGCCCACGCGACGAACATCGCCAACAGAAATCCGCCGGCCGACACCAGCATGAAGCGCAGCAACGTGCGGCCATGCAACCGGGCGGAAAAACTCCAGGTGGTATTGATCAGGTAAGACACCACGGTGGCCACGGCGAACGCGACACCATTGGCCAGCGGCGGCGTCGGCATCAAAAAATTGATGAACAGCACCGCGACCACCGCGTGCAGCGCCGTGACGAACAACCCGGTCACGGCGAAGCGTAATGCGCGTTTGATCAGCGCCGATTTCTCGGTCGACGTCACGGCTTCTGCGCCAACACGAATACGGTCAGGCCGGCCAGCCGATTTGCGCGCATGAATGGCAGCTCGATGCCGCACAAGGTCTTGAGGATCGAATTGACGGCAGGATGATGCTGCTTGAGTTGCGAGCGCGGCGGCGACGGCTGTGCGCCTTTGGGCAGCAAGCGCAGCGTCGCGGCAATCGGGAACACCGCGCCGAAATAATAAGCGCCCTGCTTCACTGTCAAACCGGCGTCACGCGCGACTGTTTCAAATTGCGCCAGGGTGTAGCGGCGCTTGTGCTCAAGAAAGTCGTCGTGGCCGCTCCAGAGAAACTGAAACGCCGGCACCGTCATCAAAAAACGGCTGCCGGACGGGACCTTATCGACGTACGCCTTGAGCAATCCGACGTCGTCATCAACGTGCTCCAGCACGTCCATCAGCAGCACCAGATCAGCGTCCACCGACTCGATGCCGCGTCGGTAATGCACCGGTTTTCCGGCGGTGTTGGCGTCCGAATCGGCGTCGTAACTGATGTCTACGCACCACGCTTCATTCGCGGCGGTGTGGGTCAGCAGGTGATGAGTAAAAAACCCCGAACCGGCGCCAACATCGAGAATTTTGCGGATCGGCAAATCACCCAGCAATCGCTTGGTCGCCGCCGCTTTTGACGCGTAATACCAGTGCTGGTCGATGCTCGAACCGAGGATGTCGGTTTCCTTGAGATCCATGGTTCAGTCCTTGGGGTTATAGACGCGACGCACCAGGTAAACCGGTCGGCGTTTTGATTCGATATAGGTGCGGCCGAGGTATTCGCCGAGCACGCCAATGCCCATTAACTGCAGGCCGCCGAGGAAGGTCACGGCCACCATCAGCGAGGCGTAACCCGGCAGATCGACGCCGGAAATCAAGGTGCGCAACACGATGAAAATGGCGAACGAGAACGACACCATCGAGACGAAAAGCCCCAGATAGGTCCAGACTTTCAGCGGGTCGGTGCTGAAACTGGTGATGCCTTCCAGGGCAAAATTCCACAGCCGCCAACCATTGAATTTGCTCTCGCCGGCCACCCGCTCCGGCCGCTCGTAATCGACGCGCGTGGTGCGAAATCCGACCCAGGCAAACAGGCCTTTCATGAAGCGCCGCGACTCGGGCAATGAGTCCAGCGCGTCAACCACGCAGCGGTCCATCAGGCGAAAATCACCGACATCCTTGGGCAGCGGTTGGTCGGCAATTTTGTTGTGCAGGCGATAGAACCAATTGGCCGAAGTTTTCTTGGCCCAGGAGTCCGTACGACGACTCACACGATGGCCCAGCACCACTTCAAAACCCAATCGCCACTGGGCAATCATCAGCAAAATGACTTCGGGCGGGTCCTGCAAATCGACATCGATCGGCACCATCACTTGCCCGGTGGCAGTCTGCAAACCGGCGGTGAGCGCCGCTTCCTTACCGAAATTGCGGCTCAAATCGATGATGCGGATACGCGGGTCAGACTGCTGGCGCTCCAGCAGCAAATCCAGGGTCGTATCGGTGCTGCCATCATTGACGAAAACCATTTCCAGGCCGATCAGCGCCTCCTCCTTGAAGACGTCAGTGATCCGCGCGATGAACAAATCGATAGTCGCCGCTTCGTTGTACACCGGAATAACGAGCGAAAGCTCGACATGCCCGGCCGTGTGCGTTCCATGCTGATGAGTCAATTGATTGCTCTTTTTTTTATAGTGATTTTTCTACAATCTTCGCTCGCCAAATTACTTGTCGGCGCCACGAACTGCCCCGTATTAAGCAGGAGCATGGGGTGTGATGCAAGGGCGAAACTGCGGCGGTTTTGGCCATCCTTGCGTCGCGCTGGCTCGTGTAGGAAATGCCCTCAAATCATTGGAAACAAATGCTCGATGGCCAAAAAAATCAGCTCCGCTAGGCTTGCTGACATGCGGCACACAGGTTGTCGCAAATGATCAATCGCAGGGAGCGAGCTGAATGTATTTCGAGATTTACAGGCAATCCAAAGGCACCTCGAACACTGGCAAGGGACAGTGGCGCTGGCGGTTACGGGCCGGCAACAACGAGACGGTTGCCAGCGGCGAGTCGTATGTGAACAAGGCAGATTGTCTGCACGTGATCAAGTTGATCATGGGTGTGCAGGAGGGAACGCCGGTCAAGGAGATCTGACGGCACAAGCCGTGCTGCTCACGTTGGGTGAGCAGCTCTCGGATCACTCAACTCGACAACGCACTGTCGACTGCGGCATGCCTGACCAGGAGCTTGATTTCATGGAGAGAAAGGACATCAGGAAACGCCTCGCCCGGCCGGCGATCAAGTTTGCCGCCGGCGGATTTCGCCCCACTCAGAGTGACGATGAAAGCTGGCTCGGAAGAGTATTCCTTTTCCGCCCCGACGAAACAGTCCCGAAAAATGCTGCGGGCATCGAGCTATACCCCTACGCCCAGTTGTACCTGCCCGACTTGCCGTTCTGCAGTTCGGCCCTTCGCGGGATTCGCGTCCTGACCGTGTTCATCTCCGAGCCCTTCCCCGAGCCGTTCGAAGCCATGGGCGATAACTGGCTGATTCGTGAATACAGCTTCGATGAGGTGCTGGTGCGCAAAGACTTCGCGTCTCCCGATTCGCCCCTGAAGCCATTTGCATTGAAGGCCGAATTGGTCGAAGAAGACTTTCCGTTGTGGGACGGTGGCGGGATACCCAGAGACATTGAGCTTGAAATACTCAAACTGGAGGACTCCGGGGAAATTGAATCCTATTACGACCTGGTGACTCATGTGTTCGAACACAAGATCGGCGGCTATCCGTCGTACTGCCAGCCCGGTGATGATCCGGGGGATGATTTTGATTTTGTGTTTCAGATCTCGTCGGATACGAAGATCAATCTGAACGTTGTGGACAGCGGGAGTTTGATGTTCTGGCGGAACAGAGTCAGCGGGGAATGGGCGATTTATTACGATTTTTATTAGGGGCAACGCGCAATGCGTGATGCAACTGAACGGGGCGAACTTTCAAAAACGCCTATTCAGGTGAGAGAACCCGGGCGTAATGCGCCACTATTCACCTGCGACTTTCAGTGGTCGCGCTTTTCTCAATCCACACAAAGGAATAATAAACAGTGACCGATCAAGCCTGTGAAATGGAGACCCCCCTTGTCGGCGACAACGAGTCTACCGCCTCGGACGTAAAGATTTCGAGCACTGTCGTGAGGGTTCAGCAATTCGATAACGATTTGACCTCCACTGACGATCTTGCGCGCGCAGATCAGGGGATCGACTGGCAAACCGTCAGCCCTCTGGACTTCATGAGCGAAGCTCAGCGCGTTGATGTACTTTCTGGAGCGGGGACAATCGACGTCACTCTTGCACTTCAAGCATTTCGAGATTCCATTGCGTCAAGCACGATTAAGCGAAAAGGTGTCATACCTGCTGGTACCTACCGCTACGCGGTGTCCCCGAACTGGGCAATTCAAAACGCATCGATCAAAGCAGAAGGAGAAGTTCGCTTCCGCTACACCGGCACCGGCGACGCAATCGTACTGAATGCTGATGCTGCCGATGCCGTCTGTTTTACGCCCGGTCTTTGCTACAACGTGACAATGGGGCCAATTATTGTTGAAGCTCCAAAGACGGCCGGCGACGCGGTATCTTCCGTATCTCTCCACCACAGCAAGCTTAATTTCATAGTCCACGGGTGCGGCAGTAATAGCGCTGGCTATCGCTCCAGATTTGGAGTTCTTAATCAGATAGATATCAAGGTCACACCCAATCAGGAAGGCTGGTACCTGAATGCAAAGCCCAAGTATGGGGTTTGGCTGGATCGACGAAATGCAGCTGAGGAAACAGCATATTGCACCTTTAACAATGCCACGCTGGAGGGCGTTGAAGTCGGCGCTCATCTCGAGCATGCATTGGGCAACATGTTTTTGGGAGGCGCACAGGAGGGATGTTCGCAAGCGGGATTGGTAGTAGGAGCCGCCTCCCGTTTGAACAAATTTTTCAATGTTGATTATGAAGTGAATACCGTGGCGGACATCGTGTGCGGAGGGTATGAAAATGAGTTTCACGGATGTGATTCAGAGCTCTATACCGTCATCGAGACAACCGGTAAGCGCAATAAATTCATAGGGGGTGTTTATCAGAGTTTCAGCGTCGCCCAGAGTGCAACTGACAACAAATTGATCGGCTTTGATTACAACCGCTTCAACACTGGCGGGGTACTTTTCGATGGCGGTAACCGCACGCGCATGGCGTCGCTGACGAACTCGGGATCGGGCCTCAGTCACGATTATCTGCCAGGCTCTCCGTACATTATCCCCACACCGGCAAGTGGAGCCGAATACGTGAACCCCACAGCTCACGACATTACTATCTCTGTGACGGGCGGATCCGGTGTGACCTACATCGGACACAATCGCGGGGGTGGCGGAAGCGATGTGGGCTTCACATCCGGTCAGGTGACCCTATCTCCAAATGACGGACTTACTATCCTGTACGCTGGCGCTCCGGTGCTGACCGCATATAAGCGCTGAGCTGCCACAGCAATGGCCACGCTAGATCACTGCGACCGTTTTGCGGTGATCCTCGTGCCGGCAATAGGCTCGGGTTTTACCGATGTGACCGATCAGTGTGGCATTGTGGATGCAAGTGTTAACAACCTGACGGACCTTCCGTGCAGGCAAACGCTGCAATGCTGCAACGGGTGATCCGGCAAGGAAGCCTCCCCTCACTACAATGCCCTCGATGGATCCCATCCCGGTGGCGAGGGGGCTTGTCCGCGTTGGGTTGCACAGAAGCCCCCAACCTCCAACGATTTCTTCATGACACACCGCGGCTGTCTTAGTGGGGCTGCTGCGCAGCCCAACGCGGACAAGCCCCCTCGCCACGGGTATGCGGTGGCGCGGATGAAGTGTTAAAAACCTGAAGGAGCATCCTTGTGCGCTACAACGGGTGATCTGGAAAGGAATCGATCCCACTCACCCCACTTCCTCAGATGAAACACACCTCTGCAGTGTTGCGGATAGAAGTGTTTGACGGCATGACGGATAGCCCGCCACTACAAAAAAAATCCCGGAAACGAAAAAGCCCCCGTAATCAATGATCACGGGGGCTTTGTCTTGTTCAATAATGGCGGAGAGATAGGGAGTCTCCGATTACGACCTTAAACCCCAACAAACCTAGCTTTTATTGACCATTAGTATCAATAGTAGTAGAAATGAGTAGTAGAATTCACCCTACTACTCCCACCTTGGTGTACGCATGCCTGACCACCTCATTCAGAAGAAAAACGAATCTACTTGGTACGTCAGACTAGATGTGCCGAAGGCAGTCCGCCGAGCACTTGGCAACCAAACCGTGTTAACCCAGTCACTCAAAACCGGCATGAGGTCAGAGGCGATGGTCCGTCGTCTTCCAATCCTCGCACAGTGGAAAGCTGACATTGCTGCCGCGAGGGCAACTAAAGGTAACAACGGGGATGAATGGCGACTAGCCCAGCATGAGGCGGGATTGGCTATGCAAGGGATTCAGACTACTTCTATTCAAAAACTGCTCGCCCCGATCAACACCGGCTCACCTACATCCGAGCAACCTCCCTACTCATTTTTTGAAAAGATATTTGAGGTCATTCGCGAACTGAAGTCTCAAGGTCAACATGGGTTCGCAGATCGTCTCACAGACCACGTTGGCAAGTACGTTCCGATGCTTGAGAACGGTACCACTGCTGGGGATGCAATCAACCTTCACAATGAGTACCTGACGATCATGAGCGACATGGAAGCGGCGTGCATCACAGAAGAATACGACCTGTCTGACAACGAGCATCAGGAAGCTCAAGCGATTTTTCGTAACCCGACAATTTACAAACCACGTTCACCAATCAGCTCGTCCATGATTGAGGCATGGGCAATGCACCTCGTTACTCAAATTCCATCAGCGAAAACCCGTGATAGCCATAAAGCTCGCGTTGAAAAGATATCCACGTTCCTGACAACTGAAGGCGCCCCACTCACCTTCGACACCATCCACAAGTTCTTGAACAAGCAGTCAGGCGCTCGTCAAACCCTCACGAACTACATGTGGTCGGGGCGAGACTTCTGGAAGTGGGCGATAAAGTACAACGCTCAGTTCCGAGAGCAATTCACCGGGCAACAGTGCCCGTTCGATGGTCATGATCTACCCAAGACCGGGAAGGCAGCCGGTGAATCTTACACTCCATTCACACGCAAAGAGGTTGAAGACCTGCACAAGAAAGCCAGAGAAGCCGGGAAGGATGCTCTAGCCAATCTGATTGTCTTTGGCGCATACACTGGTGCGAGGCTTGAAGAAATCGGTCGTATCAAGCCAGAGGACACGATTATCGACGAAGCCGGAGAGCCAGTCGGCTTCAAGATCACTGAATCCAAGACGGATGCGGGTGTGCGAGATGTTCCCTTGCACCCTTCCCTTATCCCGGTATACAAACTTCTGTGTTCGCAAGCAACAGTCAATGATGGATATCTATTCAAAGGTGGGAACAACAAGTACGGTAATCGGCTTGACTGGTTGAGCAAGCAGTTTGGGCAATTGAAGAAAGCTAAGTTCTCTGACCTGCACGTTTTCCACAGCATCAGAAAAACCACCACCACCGAGCTTCACCGTGCTGGAGTTGGTTTGGAGGTGCTACCGTATATCGTCGGACATGAGAACAAGTCATTCACGTTAAGCGTCTATAGTGGCGGGTGCTCGTTCGAGCAGAAGAGAGAAGCTATTTCACACCTATCGTATAACTTCCCATAAAAGTAAGTCAGCCAGGATTAACTTGTAAAAATATGTTGACTTCCCTTGCGTCACAGTTGCCAATTTCAAAAGTTACTAGTAAAATGTGTCTAAGGGAAGAAGAAAGTCCGCCTCTCGCCATACTCAATTTGACAACTGACTAGGTTCCCTTCAAGTTTTCCCGGTCTCAGATCTTTCTCGTCTATTCAAGAGCCACAACCCTAAAAAGCTGTGGCTTTCGTCTGCCCGAAATAAAATCTGTTGTACCAAAAAACCAAACCTTAACGATCACCAATCTAAATGGAGGTATTTCTCATGCCCAACGAAAACTATTGTGAGTCTTGCGAAAAGAAACTCACGAACAAAAGATCTCATGCCCGCACTTGCGGCTCTACTTGCCGAGGTCGAGCGTGGCGAGCAAGCATACTCAAGACAGTGAGTGTCAAACTTGTTCTAAGCTTGCCGCAGCTTACTCAACTAAAAAATGAGGCAAGTTCACTGGGCCTGCTCCTCAATGAGTTAATGATTGCCAAGTCACTTCAACCAGGCCACGGGAGTATCACCCTTTGAAAGTCTCTCTAAATAGCCGCACTGAGACCAAGTTGAACGAGATCCTGAGCATAATCAACGAGAGTTCCCACGCACACGTTATCAACTTAATGATCAGTGCCTTCTTGGAATCTTTGAAAGCACCTAATCACTCACCCGCCCATGGGGACAACAATGCCAATAAATCGAGTAAAACAATGCACCGAGTGCAAGGCTGAATTTAATACACCATATATTCACACGAAGCGGTGCCAGCCATGCCGCCCAGCAGCCAAAAGGAAAGGTCAATCCGCCCGCCACCTCAGCACTGCTCAGAAGCGTATTCAACGGGTGTCAGTGAACGATCAGTGGCTTTGGATTGCTCGTGAGTGCAGGCGGGCAGGCACGGTAGAGATCCTTCAGGGCGTTAACCTAGAAGCTTTGTTCGCTTTGCGCAAGGCTCGTAATCTCACCTACGGCTACGATCCAGAAAAGAATAAGTCAAAGTATCACCTATGCCATATATCGCCAGCAGTTGGTGATAGCACTGTGGGCTTATTGCATCATTTGAATCTTTTCATCGGTGGATCTTTCTATAATCAAGTCCACGGCAACAATAGCTATCATGATCGAGGGCTAAGTATTCCAACAAGCAAGCTTAAGAAGAAGTGGCTTGTAGATGGAAGCAACAAAGACAGCACAGTTCTTGAGAAGATGGAGAAGTATTTAGGTCAGGTCTTGCTCGATTACGCCGAAGAAAATCCAATCAATACTAGTGGGCGTATTGGACTTGCTCGGTGGATTTATAAGAACGACCCCAGTAATAAGCTGACTATCAAGAAACTTGAGGAAAAGGGGGTAACCGAGCTGAGGGAGATTAAAGCTAAAGCGCAAGACAAAGAACTATATCAACACGACTACACTGCCAGACGCTCCTTTGTGGTGATGCTTGAAGAATGTTTCCGCTTGGCTGAACAATTGCCAGACGGAAAGCATAGGTCTGACGTTGCTTTTATGATTCTAGTTCTTCAAGTTGGAGCTGCATGGCTCAGCCGTGTGCCTGGACAAGATGGTTTATCCAATATTCTGGCAAACCCCTACGGTGTAAAGTGGATTCCTCTTAGACTACGGGAAGGCATGGAAGAAACTACCCTCCGTAACTTTATAGGGTTTCAGGCATTCCAAGCCCTACAGGGCGCCACTGTAGATCGCAAGATGATTCGGGCAACCTTGAGTAAGTATCTTGAGGTGATGACGCTTACACCTGACCACAGCGCTTCCAATAGGGGTATGCAGGAGCACTTTGCAACCGAGTGTTCGCAATTCATTCCACAAGTTCCTGTTATCAAAAATGCAATAATCAGGCTTGGCTTGCCTGACAAGATTATGCTTGCGGAGGAGATTGCGAAAGCAGAAGTGGCAGCATATGAAGAATCAGTGTTCGCAAGCTTTCAATATGAACAATGTGACGATCCAGATGACTACAGCACTATCTACTATCAGGTGGAGGAGGATTATATTCCTAGCCCCAACTTGAAAGTTTATCAACGGGAAATCTTCTGCCCATTCTGAGTTGGATATAGCATAGGGGGGGGGTAATCATTAATAGCACTCCACACCAACCCTCTAAGCCACGTCCTACATAGCCTTTAGCCATTTGCACCACGCTAAATTACTCATTTGTCACGAAGCAAAACGGGCAGCTATTTCCCAAAATATTCCGAACCAACATAAGGAACAAAATAATGAGCACCACTAGCAAGACACCTATAACAATCAACGACGCGTCGAAAAAGTGCTGACTACTGCTGTAGCTGAGATTGAAAATTGTTTTGGGTCGCTAGTAGTACGGGAGTGATTATTCTATAAGAAATTAGGGCGGTAAGCAGGGGTATAGAAGAGCTGATATCTATATACACAACGCCCTCTCCATCTTCAAACCCTGATTTCTGCAGACCTATAGTGTCA
Source organism: Pseudomonas sp. 43NM1 (assembly GCF_002836905.1). Taxonomy (NCBI): domain Bacteria; kingdom Pseudomonadati; phylum Pseudomonadota; class Gammaproteobacteria; order Pseudomonadales; family Pseudomonadaceae; genus Pseudomonas; species Pseudomonas sp. 43NM1. The sequence goes on from NZ_MKGS01000147.1 coordinate 24,686, forward strand.
ACATGTTAAGCAACTACCATCCTACATCTTGGTTTTTATGAATTTATCATTCGCAAGACCTGTTTATAAGCATGGTGAACTCACATCACTGCGAGCTAATTTTTTCAGATACGGCTATGAAAACCACAACTATGGAAACAATCGCGATGATCCAGTAGCCTATGTGATATTCTTTTACATTAAGTTCGCTGTGCGCATTAGCTATTAACGATTGCTGATTTGATTCAGTTATGCCTTGAACAACATTAGCAGCAACCACACTCGCACCACAGTGCTTGCATTGGATTGCAGCTTTTTTAATGGTTTCTGCGCACATTGGACAAGCTGTGCTATTAGAACTATCCAAAGCAGAGCTAGCTTCGCGACGCCCTGCAATAATCATTAGTAGACCAATGATCAGCATTACACCACCTATCAAGGTGAAGTTCTGCCGCTCTGCCATTAGTCCAAGATTGTTAACGCGCCCAACACCGGAGGGCACCGATACATCCATCACCATCGCACCGAACACGGCGAGCACGCCCAGTACAAGCACCCAAATCCCAAATACTCGCATAAGTATCTCCTCCTCCCATAAAGGCAGAAGGCTACCATCTTCGCTCCAGCCTAGCCAATCGAGTAAAAGCGGCTATCAGAAAGGTCTACTTGTTCGATAGTTTCATAGACCTATGGTAGCCACTATCAAATAACTATTGTAGATAGACAAATGATCGTATTATCATAGGTCTATCGAGTCACAAGACAAAGGATAGCAAGCCATGAACGCCCATCTCTACCTGAGAGCATCGACAAAGGATCAGGATGCAAACCGTGCAAAAGTCGCACTGGAAGCATTTGCTGCTGGCAAGGGATTGACCATCACTGGCGTATATAGCGAGAACATCTCAGGAACCAAGCTCAATCGTCCTGAGTTGATGCGCCTTCTCGACACTGCCAAAGGTGGTGACGTGTTGCTGGTTGAGTCTGTAGACCGTCTGAGCCGCTTGTCACAAGTTGACTGGGAAGCGCTCAAGGTAACGATCAAGGCTAAAGGTTTGCGCCTGGTGATCGCTGACCTTCCCACCAGCTGGCAGATGGCAGCAGATGGTATCGCTGGTGAGGTGCTGAAGGTTATCAACGACATGCTGATTGAACTGATGGCAACCATGGCACGTCTGGATCAAGACAAACGTGTTGAGCGTATCAACGAAGGTTTGAAGAACAAGCGGATTGCTGAACCTGACTGGAAGCCAGCCGGTAAAAGTAAGAATGCAGCACTGCATGAACAGGTGAAGTCGCTGATGGCAAAGCATCCAACAATGTCTGCTGACCAGATTGCAAAGCTGGCTGACTGTGGTGTTGCCACTGTCTACCGGATCAAACGTGAAATGAAGTGATAGGTTTTCCTGCACGATCAGACGCGCTAACCCTCACCCGGTAGGTATGCCCTACCACATTGCTACAACGCCTAATTCAGCAGCACAGCCGCAGTAAACAGCCAAATCAATCGACCTTTGACCCTCTGCTAGGGATTTGGGAGAACATTAGTGGGGGTATCTCGATTTTCAGGCTTGAACGTTGAGCGCGTGTGATATCCCGCTGACGGATTTCCCTAGATCAAAATACTGACTCGGTTTGAAATCGAGATTCCCAAAACGGGTTTTGGGGATTTTGGTGGGAATTGGATGGGGGTTGAGTAGTAGAAATAAGTAGTAGAATCGAAAAACACTCGTACACAAAAAAGCCCCGTAAATCAAAGACTTACGAGGCTTTTATTTGTATGGCGGAGAGATAGGGATTCGAACCCTAGGTACCGGTGAAGGTACAACGGATTTCGAATCCGTCCCATTCGGCCACTCTGGCATCTCTCCAACGGCGCGCATCATAACAACACTTTCGCCGGATGCGAAGCCCCTAAGCGAAATTTTTCCGTGCTATCAGATGCTTGCGTCGATTAAAGCGGTACGCCCAGACGATTGGCGACTTCTTCGTAGGCTTCGATGACGTCACCGAGGCCCTGGCGGAAGCGGTCCTTGTCCATTTTCTTGCCGGTAGCCTTGTCCCACAGACGGCAGCCGTCCGGGCTGAATTCGTCGCCCAGGACGATGGAGCCGTCGGAGAACACGCCGAATTCGAGTTTGAAGTCGACCAGCAGCAGGCCGGCGTCGTCGAACAGCTTGCTCAGGACTTCGTTGACCTTGAGCGACAGTTCTTTCATGCGAACCAGTTGCTCGGCGGTGCCCCAACCGAATGCCACGACGTGGGATTCGTTGATGAACGGGTCGCCCTTGGCGTCGTCCTTCAAGAACAGTTCGAAGGTGTAAGGGTTGAGCTTCATGCCTTCTTCGACGCCCAGACGCTTGACCAGGCTGCCGGCGGCGTAGTTACGCACGACGCACTCGACCGGGATCATGTCGAGTTTTTTAACCAGGCATTCGTTGTCGCCCAGCAGTTTGTCGAATTGGGTCGGTACGCCGGCCGCTTCGAGTTTCTGCATGATGAAGGCGTTGAACTTGTTGTTCACCATACCTTTGCGGTCGAGCTGTTCGATGCGCTTGCCGTCGAACGCCGAGGTGTCGTTGCGAAACAGCAGGATCAAGCGGTCAGCGTCGTCGGTCTTGAAAACCGATTTGGCTTTGCCGCGGTAGAGTTCTTCACGTTTTTCCATGATGGGCTCCGCTTGCTAAGTAGGTGGGCTAGGCGATGTGTCGCCAGTCGAGCCCTGAATCTTGATCGGCCAATTGCAGCCAGTCCGGGTCGCACCCGAGGGTGTCGACAAAACATTGCCGGGCCAGCTGCGGCAGGTTGTTCTTGCTGCTCAGATGGGCCAGGACCAGATGTTGCAGGCCTTGCCAGCCCAACTCGGCCACCAGGAATGCCGCCTGATGGTTGTTCAAATGCCCAAATTCGCCGCCCACCCGCTGCTTCAGAAAGTAGGGGTAATGACCGCGAGCCAGCATGTCACGGCAATGGTTGGACTCGATCATCAATGCGTCGAGGTCCCGATAGCCGTCCAGCACTTTGTTGCAGTACGAACCCAGGTCAGTCAGCAGGCCGAAGCGCCGCTCACCGTCGTTGAACACGTATTGCGTTGGTTCCTGGGCATCGTGGGCCACGGCAATGACTTCGATGTTCAGGTCGCCGACTTGCAGTTGCTCGCCGCCGGCCAGGAAGCCTGCGGGTTCAATCGGTTTGCGCATCCCGCGCAGGGTGCCGCGACTGAGGTAGACCGGCAGATTGTAACGCCGAGACAGTAAACCCACGCCATGCACGTGGTCGGCATGTTCGTGGGTTACGAGTATCGCGCTCAACTGCGCCGGGTTCACACCCAGGCGCAGCAAGCGTTTTTCGGTTTCCCGCAGGGAGAAACCACAATCCACCAGCACATACGTGTCAGCGCTGGCTATCAGCGTGCCGTTCCCTTGGCTACCGCTGCCGAGAACGGCAAAACGCATGTGATCAGCCCAAGTTGTCCTGAATCACGCTCAACACTTTGCGCGCCACATCGGCAGGCGCAACGGTGTTGATGTTTTTCTCGACGGTGACCTGGACGTTTTCGCCAACCTTGCTCAGGCGAACCTGATAACGCTCGGCACGGGCTTCAACTTCTTCCTTGGTCGGCTCGCTGCCGAACAGGCCGCTGAGGAAACCAGGCTTGTCGTCTTTCTTCTCGGCTTTTTCCGAAAGGTTGATGTAGTACAGGCCCAAGCTGCGGTTGATGTCTTCAACGCGCCATTCGCCCTGTTCCAGCGCACGACCGACGCTCGACCAGGCGCGATCCAGGTCTGGACCGACGTTCAGGATCGGGTTGCCGCTGCCGTCTTCGCTGAGGCTGACGCGATTTGGCGTTTCGAAATCACGCGAGGCCAGCATCGACACCGAACCGCCCTTCTCGGAGGTACGGCTCATGCTTGCGAGCATGTCGTCGACCAGCGCGGCGTCGAGGGCGGTGTTGACCGAGCGGTTGGTGAAATCGACGTCGGCAGTGCTGCCAGCCGGGCGCTGGGCGCTGACTACGTAGATTTCACTGGTGTTGCGCTGCACGCCTGGCTCGATGCGGACCCGCACGCGGGTTTCGCTGTCGGCACTGACGCCGGCCGAGCTCAGGCGCTTGGCCATCGCTGCGGACAGTTCGTCGGAGTGCTGCCAGGTGGTGGTGAATTCGCCGGTTTGCGGGCGCTGTTCGTCCAGACGGAAACCGTTGTCCTGGAAGAATTGCACGGCCACTGGCCACGCTTCAGCCGGTGGGTGTTGGCCCATGACCCAGCTCGAATCGCCGCTTTTTTGCAGGGTGTAATCGCTGGCGTCGGCAACCGCGGACAGCGGTTGTGGACGCGGCACGATGTATTCGCCCGTCGCGGTGTCGTCAGCCACGTTGCGCGGGATCGGCAACAGCGGATCCAGACGTTTTGCGGTGCTGACATCCGGTGGCAATTGCATCGGTGCAGTCTGTTGCGCTTCCAGGTAATCGCTACCACGGTCACGGAAGTAACCTTCCGGGCCCCAGACCCATCCGCAGCCACTGGTGCTGGAGATAATCAAGGCAAGTGCGGAAAGTCCGGCCATTCGCTTCATGCGTTGTACTTCCTCAATTAAACCAGGACGCCGGACTGGCGCAGGGCCTGCCGCAGCGGTTCGTGACAGGCAGCGCTGAGCCAGGTGAGCGGCAGACGGATACCGTCCGGCATCAAGCCCATTTCATGCAAAGCCCATTTCACGGGTATAGGGTTGGATTCGATAAACAGGGTTTTGTTGAGCGGCATCAACTTCTCGTGGATCGCCCGAGCGGTTGCGGCATCGCCCTTGAGCGCGGCGTTGCACAGGTCGGCCATTTCACGCGGAGCGACGTTGGCGGTAACCGAGATGTTGCCTTTGCCGCCCAGCAGGATCAGCTCGACAGCCGTGGCGTCGTCGCCCGACAGCACGAGGAAGTCTTCGCTGACGCCGGCGATGATCGCTTTCGCGCGCTCGAGGTCACCCGTGGCTTCTTTCACGCCGATGATGTTTTTCACGGTCGACAGACGGATAACGGTGTCGGCCAGCATGTCGCACGCGGTGCGGCCAGGCACGTTATAGAGGATCTGCGGAATATCGACGGCTTCGGCGATGGTCTTGAAGTGCTGGTACAAGCCTTCCTGGGTCGGCTTGTTGTAATAAGGTGTGACCAGCAGGCAGGCGTCGGCGCCGGCGCTCTTGGCATTGGTGGTCAGCTCGATGGCTTCGCGCGTCGAGTTCGCACCGGTACCGGCGATGACCGGGATGCGCCCTGCAACCTGCTTGACCACGTAGCGGATCACTTCGATGTGCTCGTTCACGTCTAGCGTGGCCGATTCACCTGTCGTGCCGACCGCCACAATGGCGTGGGTGCCGTTTTGCAGGTGAAAGTCCACCAGTTTGCTCAGGCTGTCCCAGTCGAGACGACCTTGTGCATCCATGGGTGTGACCAGTGCCACCATACTGCCCGCAATCATGCAACCGCTCCTGCCGGAAAAAGAGAGCCGTAATGGTACTGGCGCCAAGATGCTTGTACAAGCGAAGTACTGCGCTGCTGCCATTCCCCTTGGCGCTGCTTTTCGCTACCCTTCAGACTTTGATCGGTACTGATAAGCTCGTACGCCGGGTTCCAGCCTCCATTTTCGGCATCACAAGCCCCGATCCAGCGTTGCCACCCCTCGCTCCTGCCGCTCTGGAGCACGTTGCAACCTTCGGCCCGGGTTTTCTGAATTCGTCTGCGCAGGGTCGCCCCCGGTAACAAAAGCCTGTCGAAGTATCGACCGCTCATCGCTTTAGGAATGCTGCATGTCCACCCCCACAGTTCGCGAACAATTCCTTGTCATCAGTGCCCTCGGCGCCAACCCCATGGAGCTGACTAACGTCCTGTGCCGCGCCAGCCATGAAAACCGCTGCGCCGTGGTCACTTCTCGCCTGACGCGTCATGGCGAGTGCAGTGCCCTGATCCTCGAGATCTCCGGCAGCTGGGACGCTCTGGCCCGCCTCGAAGGCAGCCTGCCGACCCTCGCCAAAAAGCATGCGTTCACGGTCAACGTGGTGCGCAGCGCGGCGCTGGAGAATCGTCCACAGGCCCTGCCTTACGTCGCTTATGTCAGCTCGGCTTACCGCTCGGACATCATCAACGAGTTGTGCCAGTTCTTCATGGACCACAACGTCGAGCTGGAAAACCTGACGTGCGACACGTATCAGGCACCGCAAACCGGCGGCACCATGCTCAACGCGACGTTTACCGTGACGTTGCCGGCCGGCGTGCAAATCAGCTGGCTGCGCGATCAGTTCCTGGATTTCGCCGACGCACTGAACCTGGACGCCCTGATCGAACCGTGGCGCCCACAAAACCCAATGTAAGGAAGCTTTAATGGCCGTTGCTATCGACCAACCGGTTACCGACTTCGAAGCACCCGCCACCAGCGGGCAGACCGTCAGCCTCGCGAGCCTTAAAGGCAAGCAAGTGGTGATTTACTTCTATCCGAAGGACAGCACGCCGGGCTGCACGACTCAGGGCCAGGGCTTTCGCGATCAGTTGCAGGCGTTCAAAGCCGCCAACACCGAAGTCTTCGGCGTGTCGCGCGACAGCCTGAAATCCCACGAGAATTTCAAAGCCAAGCAGGCATTCACCTTCGAGCTGATCAGCGACAAGGAAGAAGCGCTCTGCCAGTTGTTCGACGTGATCAAGTTGAAAAAGCTGTATGGCAAGGAATACATGGGCGTTGATCGCAGCACTTTCCTGATCGACAAGAACGGTGTGCTGCGTCAGGAATGGCGCGGCGTGAAAGTGCCGGGGCATGTTGATGCGGTGTTGGCGGCGGCCGAGTCGCTGAACAAGGCCTGATTTTATTGGCGCCTGTTGCGGCGCCTTCGCGGGCAAGCCTCGCTCCTACAGACTTGCGCCGTTCGCCAGATCGGGAACGGCGCAAGTCTGTAGGAGCGAGGCTTGCCCGCGAAGAGGCCCTCAAGACAAACGCTTAAAGCAGCGGCGCCACCACCGCTTCCTTGCGCGGCCACGCATCCAGCACAGCCTTGAACAACGTCGCCAGCGGGATCGCGAAGAACACGCCCCAGAAACCCCACAGCCCGCCAAACAGCAACACAGCGCAGATGATTGCGACCGGGTGCAGATTGACCGCCTCGGAGAACAGCAGCGGCACCAGCACGTTCCCGTCCAGCGTCTGGATAATCCCGTAGACCGCCATCAGGTAGATGAACTGATCACTCCAGCCCCACTGGAACAACGCGATCAGCAGCACCGGCACGGTCACCACCACCGCGCCGACATAAGGCACGACCACCGAAACGCCAACCAGCAACGCCAGCAGCGCCGCGTAGTTGAGCCCCAGCACCACAAATCCGATGTAGGTCACGCCACCGCAGATGAAAATCTCGATGACTTTGCCGCGAATGTAATTGGCGATTTGCCGGTTCATCTCATGCGCGACACGGGTGATCAACGCCCGTTCGCGCGGTAAGTAGCCGAGAACCCAGCGCCCGATCATTTCCCGATCCTTGAGGAAAAAGAACACCAGAATCGGCACCAGCACCAGATAGATCATGATGTTGACCAGCAGCGGCAGGCTCGACAGCGAGAACGTCAGCGCCCACTGGCCAAACTTGCCGATCTCGCCACGGGCCACTTCTATCGCCTGCAAGACTTGCTCGTCGGAGACCAAATGCGGATAGCGCTCGGGCAACAATAAAAGCAGCGATTGCCACTTGGCGAGCATGCCGGGCAATTCGTTGAACAGCGTGATCAGTTGATGCCAGAGCAGCGGCACGACCACGATGATGAACACCAACAGCAACCCCATGAACAACGCGAAGACCAGCCCAACCGCGACGCCGCCGGGCACGCGCCAGCGTTCGAGAACCACCACCAGCCCCTGCATCAGGTACGCCAGCACCATCCCCGCCAGCACCGGCGCGAGCATGCCGCCCAAGGTAAGCACGGCGGTGAACCCCAGAATCAGCAACACCGCCAGCACTACGGCTTCTTCGTCGGAGAAGTAGCGCTGAATCCAGTCGCGTAACACTTTGAACATCAATAATCCTTAATCACAAACTCTGCGGTTTCAGGCTTTTTTCAGCCAGTAGCGGTAAACACCCGCCTCGTCTTCTTCGCGCAGCAGCGCATGCCCGGCCAGTTTCGCGAACGTACGAAAATCGCGCTGCGAGCCGGCGTCCGTGGCGATCACCTTGAGCACCGCGCCGCTGGGCATGCGATTGAGCTCCAGTTTGGCTTTGAGCAATGGCAACGGACAATTCAGGCCACTGGCGTCCAGTTCAACGTCATGGTCTACCGCTTCGATCATTGCATCACTCCGGGTCTGTTGGCTGAGCGGCCTAGAATATCTGGTCCGAAGCCCGGTGTCCGGCTACAGTAAGGTCTTTGTCGACTAAGGCTTTGTGCATGACTTTTCTGCGCCCTACCCTGCTGACGCTCGCCTGCCTGCTCGCCTCACCAGGCTTCGCCGACGACCTGCCGTCACTCGGTGACGCCAGTTCTGCCATCGTCTCGCCCCAGCAGGAATACCAATTGGGCCGCGCGTGGCTGGCGATGTTGCGCAGCCAGGTATCGCAACTCAACGACCCGCAGCTAAAGGATTACGTTGAATCCAGCGTCTACAAACTGGTGGAAACCAGCCAGGTTTCTGACCGGCGCCTGGAATTCATCCTGATCAACAGCCCGCAGCTCAACGCTTTCGCTGCGCCGGGCGGGATTATCGGGGTCAACGGCGGGCTGTTCCTCAATGCTCAGACTGAAGGCGAATACGCCTCGGTACTCGCCCACGAATTGGCGCACTTGTCGCAACGCCACTTCGCCCGTGGCGTTGAAGCCTCGCAACGCATGCAAGTGCCGATGATGGCTGCGCTGCTCGCCGGGATCGTGATTGCCGCTGCCGGCGCCGGTGATGCCGGGATTGCCGCCATTGCCGGCACCCAGGCTGCGGCGATTCAGGAACAACGGCGCTTCTCGCGGCAGAACGAACAGGAAGCCGACCGTATCGGCATTCTCAATCTGGTGAAAGCCGGTTACGACCCGCGCTCGATGCCGAACATGTTTGAACGCCTGATGCGGCAATACCGCTTCGACGCCAAGCCGCCGGAATTCCTCCTGACTCACCCGGTGACCGAATCGCGGATCGCCGACACGCGCAACCGCGCCGAGCAGGCCAAGGTCGGCGGCGTCGAGGACAGCATGCGTTATCAGCTGATTCGCGCGCGCGTGCAGTTGGTTTACGAAGAGACCCCGGGGCTGGGAGCGAAACGCTTCCGTGCTCAGCTCGATGAAAATCCGAAAAATGACGTTGCGCGCTACGGCTTGGCCATCGCTCAGATCAAGGGCGGCCAGTTGAACGAGGCCCGCGAGAATCTCCAGCAATTGCTGGCCAAGTCGCCGAACGAGATTATCTACAACCTGGCGCAGGTCGATCTCGACATCACCAATAATCGCCTTGCGGATGCGCAGTCGCGAGTTGATCGGTTGCTCACGCAATTCCCCGGTAACTATCCGCTGAATCAGGTGCGCGTCGACCTGCTGCTCAAGCAGAACCGCAACGTCGACGCGGAGAAAGCGCTAGAGAATTTGCTCAAGTCGCGTCCGGACGATCCGGATGTCTGGTACATGGTCGCGGAAACTCGCGGGCTTTCGGGCAACATCATTGGCCTGCATCAGGCTCGCGCCGAATACTTTGCGCTGGTCGGCGATTATCGTCAGGCCATCCAGCAACTCGACTTCGCCAAGCGCAAGGCCGGCGGCAACTTCCCGCTGTCGTCGCGCATCGACGCACGGCAGCGCGAGTTGATGGATCAGGAACGGATGATCAAGGACATGATGGGTTAACCCTCATCAGGCGCAGAAAACCCGGGCACAAAAAAACCGCCTCTTTCGAGGCGGTTTTTATTCAGCCAGCTATTCAGCCAACCTTTCAACTCTTTCAAACAACCGGCTTACTCAGCCAGTTTGAAGGTGATGAAGCTCGCGCGATTTTGACGCAGGACCCGCATCGACACCGAGCGGTTCTTCGGCAGAGCCTTGGCGATCTCGGCAAATTCCTTGCTGTCGCTGATCGCCTGGTTGTTCAGATGCGTGATCACATCATTAGGCTGCAAGCCGATCAGCGATGCTGGTCCGTCCTGAACTTCCTTGATCACCACACCACCCTTGAGGTCGTAGGTTTTCTTCTGTTCGGCGGTCAGGTCGGCAACGGCAACACCGAGGCGATTGCTGTTGGTTTCAGCGCCGGAGCTGAGCTTGGAATCCAGCTCTTTGCCTTCGTCCGGGATGGTCCCGACGGTCAGCTCGACATTCTTGCGTTTGCCTTCGCGGATCACTTCAAGGTTGGCTTTTGCGCCAGCCTTCAACGCGCCGACCAAGTGCGGCAAGTCTGCGGACATGATGATCGGTTGCCCGTTCATGCTCAGGATCACGTCGCCCACTTGCAGGCCACCTTTGGCAGCCGGGCCGTCGTCCTGAATCTGTGCAACCAGCGCGCCGGCCGGTTTTTCCAGACCGAACGATTCAGCCAGGTCCTTGTTCACTTCCTGAATGACCACGCCCAACCAGCCACGGCTGACTTTCCCACCGGTTTTCAGTTGATTGGAAACGTCCATCGCGACATCGATCGGGATCGCGAACGACACGCCCATGAAGCCACCGGAGCGGGTGTAGATCTGCGAGTTGATGCCGACCACTTCGCCGTTCAAGTTGAACAGTGGACCGCCGGAGTTGCCCGGGTTGATCGGCACGTCGGTCTGGATGAACGGCACGTAGTTTTCGTTCGGCAGACTGCGACCGATAGCGCTGACGATGCCTTGGGTCACGGTGTGGTCAAAGCCGAACGGCGAACCGATGGCGACAACCCACTGGCCGGCCTTCAAGTCCTGGGACTTGCCGAGCTTGAGCACTGGGAGGTCTTTGCCTTCGATTTTCAGCAGCGCCACGTCGGAGCGCGGGTCGGTGCCGATCAGCTTGGCTTTCAACTCACTGCGGTCAGCCAGACGAACGAGAATCTCGTCGGCATCGGCGATCACGTGGTTGTTGGTGAGGATGTAACCGTCAGGCGAAATAATGAATCCGGAACCCAGCGACTGCGCTTCACGCTGACGATCGCCCCGCGGCGAGCGCGGTTGCGGCATGCCGCGTTCGAAGAATTCGCGCAACGCGGGTGGCAGGCCTTCAAGGTCCGGCATCTGGCCGGAGGCTTTGCGATCAGGCAATTTTTGCGTGGTGCTGATGTTCACCACTGCCGGCGAAGCCTGTTCGACCAGTTGCGTAAAGTCGGGCAAGTCAGCCGCCTGGGCAGGGACAGCCTGACCGAGCACAAGCACGGTGGCAAAAATGGAAAGGTAAGTTTTCAAGCGTGGTATCGACATACGGCTCCCGTTACGACGAGCATGGTTAAGCGATATGGAGCAAGGAACACCGGGAACGATACGCCGGTATTTTTGTTCCGGGAACAACAAACAAGGCCAGGGCCGAGAGGCACTGACCTATAGAAAATTTTGGGGGATTTTGCAACTTGAAATACTCACCAAACATTTCGACATCTCGATGATGTGAGGGTCATTGCTGACCTCTCGCACTATCAAACGGTCGATCGATGAGCATCAAGGTTCAGCTCACTGCTTGGCTGTTGAAGCGCTATTGCGCATGGACAGCGCAATACGTTCGGCGGTGCCGATGGGGATCTCGCCAACCACGGTGACCATGATCTCGCCCTGCGGTGTCGTCAGACGCCGGGACACTGCCACGGTTGGGCCGAGCTGAGTTCGGGTATCGGTCACAGTCGCGCCGTTCAATGGCTCAAGGAATACCGAGAAACGTGCCAGGCCATCGTCGTACATCAGACTGCTGACTTGGGTTTTGGTCTCGGGATCTTTGCGCGTGGAGCTGCTGCTGAGTTCGAAACCCGCTGGCAGCCAATCGGAACGCCAGACTTCCGCGGTTTTCTGCGCCGAAGCCTTGTCCGTACTGATTGCGATGGCCTTGCAGTCAGGACCTGGTTTCAAGTCGTTGTCAGAAGGAACATCAGCCGTATCCAGCTGGGTGAACTGGAAACGCTCAAGCAACTGTCCCTTGTCGTTCAACAGCAACGACTTCAGGGGCAAGCCCGTTTCTTTATCCAGGTGTAATTCGAAACCGTAACGATGCTGGTCGCGCGGTTTCAGTGAAACAATCACCGCCGCACGCCCAGCCACACGCGACTTGCCGATCACGGCAAGTTCGTACCAATTCTTTAACTTTTGTGGATCGAGTGCACGAGCGCCCGCGCTGGCAGATCCCCCCAGCCCCGCGATCAGGGTGCCGCTGACGCATTGAGTATGTCCATCAATGCGCACGACTTCCTGTGCCGAGCCGTCGAGCTGAAGCAAACGCTCGCGGACCTTGCCATCCTGGACGCGATGCCAGATGTTGTGGGTAGAGAAACTACCGTTACGCTCGTAAACAAAAGTGCCGTTAAAGCTTTGCTGTTGCTCGGCCTGACCCAGGCGTGTCAACCAGTCCTGGGCTTCGTCGGCGTGGGCTGGAACAACGAACCAGCCACCGAGCAGAAGCGAAAGTAGAGGTATGGCGCGCATGATCCTCCTTAACGGTTTTCCAGACTTGCTGCGCGAGCGTACGGCAGAGCGCTCTCAGTACCTTTCAGTGCAGCTTCTTGTGCATGCTGACGCAAGTAGCTTGGCAGACGCTGATCGTGCCAGCCTGGCTGACCTTGCAACACACCATTAGCCATCGGGCCAGTGGTTTCCGAACTTTCGCTATAACCGGCCAAAACAGCTGGGCCTTTGACCTGTGGAACGGCCAGAGAAGGCTGATTGGACTGCTGAGCCAGTTCGACACCAGCAATTTCGTCCTGGTTGTACAGACGAACACCTGCCAGTACAGCAACAGTTACCGAAGCGGCAACGGCCAGACGACCCAGGCTGCGCCATGGACCGCGAGTTGCTTTTGCCGGGACGGTTTCGTCTTCCAGCGCAGCAGAGACTGCCGCAGCAATGTCCAGACGTGGAAGCAGCAAATCCTTGTGCATGACTGCCCGAGCGATCTGGTAACGAGCCCAGGTTTCACGGGTTTCAACGTCGTCAAAGGCATTCAATACCCGACGCAATTCCAGTTCGTCCGCTTCGTTATCCATCACTGCGGACAGCGATTCCTGCAGGGCTTCACGACTCATGGCGTTCCTCTCTTGGCTGTCGCCGCTGTCTCAGTTTTCCTGCAACAATGGCTGCAGGGCTTTATCGATGGCTTCCCGAGCGCGGAAAATCCGAGAGCGCACGGTACCCACCGGACATTGCATGACTGCCGCAATGTCCTCGTAACTCAGACCATCGAATTCACGTAAAGTTAAAGCCGTACGCAAATCTTCTGGAAGTTGCTGGATGGTTCGATGGACGGTGCCTTCGATCTCATCCCGCAGCAATGCGCGTTCCGGCGACTCGAGATCCTTGAGGCCATGATCGCCGTCGTAGAACTCTGCGTCTTCGGAACTGACATCGCTATCCGGCGGCCGGCGGCCGCGTGAAACCAGATAGTTTTTCGCCGTGTTAATGGCGATGCGGTAAAGCCACGTATAAAACGCGCTGTCTCCGCGAAAGTTGCCAAGTGCACGGTAAGCCTTGATAAAGGCTTCTTGTGCGACATCCTGGGCTTCATGGGTGTCGTGCACAAAACGCACGATCAACCCGAGAATTTTGTGCTGGTATTTCAGCACTAGCAGATCGAAAGCTCGCTTGTCTCCGCGTTGGACGCGCTCAACCAGCTGCTGATCCTCTTCCTGGGTTAGCATGAACACTCCTCGATAAGCTCGAAGGAGGCTTGCATAACTAAACGACCAGACTTGCAAACATAGACTCGGGCTTTTCGCAAAAGTTCTCCCCCTTCAAGCAAGTTTCCTGCGGGCTCTGATTTGGCACGCACGAAAAGCGCAGCTCGGAATAACCCGGCTGCGCGAATAATCTTGTCATCGGATTCGCCGGCGAGGACCAAATTGCAAGTCCCGCTTCGAAGCCGACACTGTCCCTTGATTCAGGCAACCAGCTATTGATCTTGGGCCTTTGGCAAAAGTTCCAAATATTTATAGCTGCGTTAACCCGGCATTGTGCAACCGTGCAGCGAAAACGACTGTTAAATCCACGATACAGTCACCCTGTCGCCGAACCGGCGAAAAAACCATCCGACGAAGCGTCCGGTCTTCGGCTCCACAGTAGTCTCACAATGCCATGTAGGCCCGGCTATTGTGCCGCGCGCCCCCTCTATATACTAGTGGGCTGTGTGGCTGCCTGACATGCCGGTCAAAGTGTCTTGCGCCAACCCCGACCCGGGTCGCTTTTAGCGGAATCATGAAATGAGCCAACAGTTCCAACATGATGTTCTGGTGATTGGCAGCGGCGCTGCCGGTTTAAGCCTTGCGCTGACCTTGCCCGGTCACTTGCGCATCGCCGTACTGAGCAAAGGCGACCTCGCCAACGGCTCGACTTTCTGGGCTCAGGGCGGTGTTGCTGCGGTCCTGGATGACACCGACACCGTGCAATCGCACGTCGAAGACACGCTGAATGCCGGCGGCGGCTTGTGCCATGAAGACGCCGTGCGTTTCACCGTCGAGCACAGCAAAGAGGCAATCCAGTGGCTGATCGACCAAGGCGTGCCATTCACCCGCGATGAACAATCGGGCACTGAAGACGGCGGATTTGAATTTCACCTGACGCGCGAGGGCGGCCACAGCCATCGGCGCATCATCCACGCCGCCGATGCCACCGGCGCAGCCATCTTCAGAACCTTGCTCGATCAAGCAAAACAACGCCCGAACATCGAGCTGCTGGAACAACGCGTCGCCGTCGACTTGATCACCGAAAAACGTCTGGGCCTGGAAGGCGATCGCTGCCTCGGCGCCTACGTGCTCAATCGAGCCAGCGGCGAAGTCGACACTTACGGCGCACGTTTCGTGATCCTCGCTTCCGGCGGCGCCGCCAAGGTCTACCTCTACACCAGTAACCCCGACGGCGCGTGCGGCGACGGCATTGCCATGGCGTGGCGTTCGGGCTGCCGGGTGGCGAACCTGGAATTCAATCAGTTTCACCCCACTTGCCTGTATCACCCGCAAGCCAAGAGCTTCCTGATCACCGAGGCCCTGCGTGGCGAAGGCGCGCATTTGAAGCTGCCGAATGGCGAACGCTTCATGCAGCGCTTTGACCCGCGCGCCGAACTGGCCCCGCGCGACATCGTCGCCCGCGCCATCGACCATGAAATGAAGCGCTTGGGCATCGATTGCGTTTATCTGGACATCAGCCACAAACCCGAAGCGTTCATCAAGACTCACTTCCCGACTGTTTATGAGCGCTGCCTCGAATTTTCCATCGATATCACCAAACAACCGATTCCGGTGGTGCCGGCGGCGCATTACACCTGTGGTGGCGTGATGGTCGATCAACAGGGCCGCACCGACGTGCCGGGCCTGTACGCGATTGGCGAAACCAGTTTCACCGGCCTGCACGGCGCCAACCGCATGGCCAGCAACTCGCTGCTGGAGTGTTTCGTGTACGCGCGTTCGGCGGCGGCGGACATTCTCCGACAGTTGCCGCAGGTGTCGATCCCGATCGCCCTGCCCGTCTGGGATGCGAGCCAGGTCACCGATTCCGATGAAGACGTGATCATCGCGCACAACTGGGATGAGCTGCGGCGGTTCATGTGGGACTACGTCGGCATCGTGCGCACCAACAAGCGCCTGCAGCGGGCGCAGCACCGGGTGCGGTTGTTGCTGGATGAGATCGACGAGTTCTACAGCAACTATAAAGTCAGCCGCGATCTGATCGAGCTGCGCAACTTGGCGCAAGTCGCCGAGTTGATGATCCAGTCGGCGATGGAGCGCAAGGAAAGTCGCGGCTTGCACTACACGCTGGATTACCCGGACATGTTGCCCGAGGCATTGGACACTATTCTGGTGCCGCCCACCTACGTCGACTGAACGTCAGTCGGACCCGCAGGCGTCGGTGCACATCCGCCGTCTGCGAGTCGCGCGGCACGCAAATCGTCCTGACCCGCCGCTCGCCGCGCAAACGAAAGCGCAGCACCACGATCAGCGGTAACGCCAGGCTGTCCGGCCGCAGTTGCACCGGTTGCCAGCCTTGCGCCTGATTCCATAACTGCCAGCCGTCGGCATCGCGGCGCAAGCCACGGAATGCCTGCGGATGGGTCAACAGAATCTGTCGCGGCAACTGGCGAAACCCGTGCGCCAGGCACAGCAACACGCCGAGCAGACTCGCCCACGCAGGTATGGAAAGAAGAAATAATGCGCCCAGCGCAAACAGCTGGGCCAAACCGTACGCCGCCAGCAGTTGCCCGGAGGCATGCCAGCGGCATTCGAAGGTATTACTTGGGCTGGACACGGTCCAGGATCATGCGAACCATGCGCTGAAGCTCCGGATCTTCCGATTCGGCGCGTTCCATGAACCAGCCGAACATGTCCTGATCTTCGCATTCGAGCAGCTTGCGGTAGCAATCGCGGTCGACATCATTGAGGTGCGGGTAAACCTCTTTCACGAACGGCACCAGCAACACGTCAAGCTCAAGCATGCCGCGGCGGCTGTGCCAGTAGAGGCGATTCAGTTCAACATCTTCGACCATGGAGCGCTCCTCAAATAGGCGGCAAGTATACAGGCCAAAGCCTGAGCGAACAGTCGGCTTTGGTCGGGCCTGCCGAGCTTTTGTAAACTACCCATTTCCAGGGCGCACCCTTATGATGTCCCCCAGACTCTTTACCCTGCGATGACTCATGGCCGATTCTGCTTTTTTCTGCACCCTGTCACACGAAGGCGTTCTCGCGGTACGCGGCGCGGATGCCGGCAAATTCCTGCAAGGCCAACTGACTTGCAACATTAATTACCTCAGCGACAACCTATCCAGCCTCGGTGCCCGTTGCACCCAGAAAGGCCGGATGCAATCGAGTTTCCGCATTCTGCTGGAAAGCGACGGCGTGCTGCTGGCCATGGCCACCGAGCTGCTGGAGCCGCAACTGGCGGACCTGAAAAAATACGCAGTGTTCTCCAAGTCCAAGCTGACTGACGAAAGCGCCGCTTGGGTGCGTTTCGGCCTCGACCACGGCGATGCTGCGTTGAGCAGCCTGGGTCTTGAGTTGCCGGCCGACACCGACAGCGTTGTGCGCAACGACGGCCTGATCGCCATTCGTGTGTCGCCGCAGCGCGCCGAGTTGTGGGTCGCCGCCGATCAAGCGGCAAGCATCAAAGGCAGGCTTTCCGCGTTGCTGACCGAAGGCGAGCTGAATCAGTGGCTGCTCGGGCAGATTCGCGCAGGCATCGGCCAAGTGATGCCGAGCACTCGCGAGGTGTTCATCCCGCAAATGCTCAACCTGCAAGCCGTCGGCGGCGTGAGTTTCAAGAAAGGCTGCTACACCGGCCAGGAAATCGTCGCGCGCATGCAATACCTCGGCAAACTCAAGCGTCGTCTGTACCGCTTGCAGCTGGAGGGCAGCGAATTGCCCGAGCCCGGCACGCAACTGTTTGCGCCGACCCACAACAGCTCAATCGGTGAAGTGGTGATCGCTGCTCGCGGCGAAGAAAACATTGAACTCCTGGCGGTGCTGCAAGCCGAAGCAGCAGAGTCGGGTGATATCCATCTGGCAGCGCTGGAAGGCCCTGCCCTGCACCTGCTTGACCTGCCCTACACACTGGACCGCGACAAAGAAATCCAGCGCTGACAGCAGCACTTTCTTGCAAGACCCTAGAGAACATCAATGAGCGAGCTGGCGGATAAGGTCCAACGGGATTTGGTTGCGGCCATCGACAACGATGACCTGGTGCTGCCGACATTACCGGAAGTGGCCATGCAGATTCGCAAGGCTGCTGAAGATCCGGAGATCAGTGTCAGCACCCTGAGCAAAGTCATCGGTCGCGATACCGCGCTGTCGGCGCGTTTGATCAAAGTGGTCAACAGCCCGCTGCTGCGGGCGACTCAGGAAGTTACCGACCTGCACACCGCCATCACCCGGCTCGGCGTGAATTACAGCAGCAACCTGGCCATCGGTCTGGTGATGGAGCAGATCTTCAACGCCAATTCCGAGGTGGTGGAGCAGAAAATGCGCGATGTCTGGCTCAAGAGCCTGGAAATCGCCGGGGTCAGCTATGCGCTGTGCCGCCGCTACACCCAACTCAAACCGGATCAGGCGGCGCTCGGCGGGCTGGTGCATCAGATCGGCGTTTTGCCGATTCTGACGTATGCCGAAGAACACAATGAGCTGCTGTCGGACCCGATCAGCCTCAACCACGTCATCGATCGCATTCATCCGCTGGTCGGCGACAAGCTGCTGAGTGTCTGGGAATTTCCGGAAATGCTCGCGAAGTTGCCGGGGCAATATCTGGATTTCACCCGTGAATCCAAGCGCGTCGATTATGTCGATCTGGTGCAGGTGGCCTGTTTGTACTGCTACAAAGGCACCAACCATCCGTTGGCGGCAATTGATGCGTTCAGCGTGCCGGCGTTCAAGAAACTGAAGATCAATCCCGACAACGAAGCGATGTGCCAAGAGCTTGAAGAGTCGCGGTTGATGTTTTTGTAAAGAGCTTCGCGGGCAAGCCTCGCTCCTACAGGAATCACGCCGTCCCTGTAGGAGCGAGGCTTGCTGTGGCGAGGGGGCTTGCCCCCGTCCGGCTGCGCAGCAGTCGCAAATCCGCTGAATACGGTCGAGCCTAGCTATTGAGTGCCGGGTTTTGGGGCTGCTTCGCATCCCAACGGGGGCAAGCCCCCTCGCCACAGGTTTGATGTTTACTCCCCGGGAATAAAACTCACCCGAACCTTCAACCCCGCCACCTCGCCGTCGTGCAGGCTGATCTGCGCCAGGTGCGCGCGGCAGATTTCGCCGACAATCGCCAGCCCCAGACCTGATCCTGCGATCTGCTGATTGCGCCGATAAAAGCGCTCGAACACCCGATCACGTTCCTCCAGCGGAATCCCCGGCCCGTCATCCTCGACCTCCAGCACCGCTGGCGCCGTCACTCGCAGAATCACATTGCCGCCCGGCTGCGTGTGCGCCAAGGCGTTGTCCACCAGATTGCTCAGCAGTTCATTCAACAACGTCGGTTCGCCGCGCAGCCACACCGGCTCGTCCGCCTCCAAGGCCAGCGCGACGCCACGCGCGTGCGCCAGCGGCGCCATGGCCATGCCCAGTTCCCGCGCCAGTTGGCTCAAGTCGAGCAACTGCGCGCCGCCCTCGGCAATCGCCCGCGCGCCATTTTCGACGCGCGCCAGCGACAGCAATTGATTGGCCAAATGAGTCAGGCTTTCCGTGCCTTGCGCAGCCGTTTCCAGGGTGCTGCGCCAGGTTTGCGCGTCAGTGGCGCGCAAGCCCAATTCCAGGCGTGCCTTGAGCGCCGCCAGCGGGGTGCGCAGTTCATGCGCGGCATCGGCGATGAACTGCGCCTGGCGCTCGAATTGCCCGCGCAGGCGCTCGGTAAAGTGATTGAGCGCGCGCACCAGTGGCCACAGTTCGTGCTGCACTTCGACCAGCGGCAACGGGCGCAAGTCGTCCGACTGACGCTCTTCCACCGCCGTGCGCAAGCGCTCCAGCGGTCGCAACGCCGCGCTCACCGCAAACCACACCAGCAGTAACGCGCCGACCGCCAACATACCGAGTCGCAGCAAGGTATCTGCCGCCAGACTGCGCGCCATGCTGACCCGCGCTTCGTCGGTTTCGGCGACACGAATTTCCGCCATGCCGTTCATGTTTGGCTCGCTCACCGGTTTGAGCAGACTGACCACGCGCACGTTCTGCCCCTGATATTTGGCGTTGTAGAAGCGCGCCAGCGCCGGATAGTCATCGGTACGCGGCGTGCCGGGCGGCGGTGGCGGCAGGTTTTCGTAACCGGAGATGAGGTTTTGGTGGATGTCATTCACCAGGTAAAAAATCCGCCCGGCGCTGTCGTAAGCAAAGGTGTCGAGGGCAACGTAGGGCACGTCGGCACTGAGCGTCCCGTCGCGCTGTGAAACCCCGGCGGCGATGGTCCGCGCCGACGCCAGCAAGGTTCGGTCGTACGCGGTGTCGGCGGCTTCGCGACCGTTCCAGTAAGCGCTCAAACCACTGGCCAACATCAACACCACCAGCAGCGACGCGAGGTTCCACAACAACCGCCAGCGCAGGCTGCTGGGCTTATGCATCGCGGCTTTCCAGCAAATAACCGAGGCCACGGAAGGTCACGATTGCGACCGGCTGGCCATCAAGTTTCTTGCGCAAGCGGTGGACGTAGATTTCGATCGCATCGGGGCTCGCCTCTTCGTCCAGCCCGAATACCTGCGAGGCCAGTTGCTCCTTGCTCATGACCCGACCCGGACGGGCGATCAGCGCTTCAAGCACGGCCTGCTCGCGCGAGGTCAGGGTCAGCAATTCTTCGCCGAGGGTGAAACGCCGGGTGTCGAGGTCATACGCCAGCACGCCGCAGGTCTGTTGACGCTCGCCGCCCAACACGCTGCGGCGCAACAGGGCTTTGACCCGGGC
Organism: Pseudomonas sp. 43NM1; assembly: GCF_002836905.1. Lineage (NCBI taxonomy): Bacteria > Pseudomonadati > Pseudomonadota > Gammaproteobacteria > Pseudomonadales > Pseudomonadaceae > Pseudomonas > Pseudomonas sp. 43NM1. The sequence goes on from NZ_MKGS01000147.1 coordinate 45,175, forward strand.
TTCGAGCTCAGTCAGTTCGAACGGCTTGGCCAGGTAATCGTCGGCGCCGAGGTTCAAGCCGTGCACGCGGTCCTTGACGTCGCTGCGCGCGGTCAGCATCAACACCGGCAGAGTCTTCCCGCGAGCGCGCAACCGCGCCAATACCTCGAAACCATCCATGCGCGGCAGGCCGACGTCGAGAATCGCCACCGCGTATTCCTCGCTGCTCAAGGCGAGGTCGGCCGCCACGCCGTCGTGCAACACATCAACGGTCAAACCGGTGCTCTTGAGCGCCTGAGCGACACTTTCGGCGAGCTGCAGATGGTCTTCGACGAGCAGGACACGCATGGCTTTTTTTCCTCGTTCAGGGATGGTCGACGCCATTCTTTGGCGCGGAGTTTACCGCCGCTTGCGCCGCTGTGAAGCCCGAAAACATTGAAAGCTCGCTGAAAGGTTAGTGAAAGGTTCGACCGTTACAGTCGGCGACGGACGGTTTCAATTGCAAGCCATCCTTCGTGGTTGGAAATGTAGCTCTCGCAAAAATAGCTCCCCGCAAATGTAGCTCCCGAAAAACGCCTTGATGCGTTTTCGCCAATAAGAACAATAACGAGGTACTGCACCATGCTGTCCACACAGCCCCGGATTCGCCCATCCCAAGCCTTTACCCCTTCTCTTTCGTTTACGCTTGCCAGCGCTTCTGCCGGCTGCGTGACGCGAAACCGCCGCACCTGAAACATCCCCAAAAACAACAACTCCTCTGGAGACAAAAAATGAATCGATCACTGCGCCGTTTCGCCCTCGCCGCCAGTTGCATGCTCTTCGCCGGCCAATTGATGGCCGAGCCAAAACGCCCGGAATGCATCGCCCCGGCCTCCCCCGGCGGTGGTTTCGACCTGACCTGCAAACTGGTGCAAAGCGCGCTGGTGAACGAAAAACTCCTGAGCAAACCGATGCGCGTGACCTACATGCCCGGCGGTGTCGGCGCGGTGGCGTACAACGCGGTGGTCGCGCAGCGCCCGGCCGATGCCGGCACGCTGGTTGCGTGGTCCAGCGGTTCGCTGCTGAACCTGGCACAAGGCAAGTTCGGCCGTTTCGATGAAAACGCCGTGCGCTGGTTGGCGGCAGTCGGCACCAGCTACGGCGCCATCGCAGTGAAAAGCGATTCGCCTTACAAGACGCTGGACGATCTTGTTCAGGCGCTGAAGAAAGATCCGAGCAAAGTGGTCATCGGTTCCGGCGGCACCGTCGGCAGCCAGGACTGGATGCAAACCGCGCTGATCGCCAAGGCTGCCGGGATCAACCCGCGCGACCTGCGTTACGTCGCCCTTCAAGGTGGCGGCGAAATCGCCACCGCGCTGCTCGGCGGCCACATCCAAGTCGGCAGCACCGACATCTCCGACTCCATGCCGCACATCCAGAGCGGCGACATGCGCTTGCTCGCGGTGTTCTCCGACAAGCGTCTGGACGAGCCGGAAATGAAAGACATCCCGACCGCCAAAGAGCAAGGCTACGACATCGTCTGGCCGGTGGTGCGCGGCTTCTACCTCGGGCCGAAGGTCAGCGACGAAGACTACGCGTGGTGGAAAGATGCCTTCGACAAGCTGCTGGCGTCCGAAGATTTCGCCAAGTTGCGCGATCAGCGTGAACTGTTCCCGTTCGCCATGACCGGCCAGGAACTGGACACCTACGTGAAGAAGCAAGTCGCGGACTACAAAGTGCTGGCCAAAGAGTTCGGCCTGATCCAGTGATCGCCTCTGTCTAGCGGCGGCGGCCCCGGTTCTCGGGGTCGCGGCCCAGGAGTTTTGCATGCTCTTACAACGCATTTTTGCTGCGGTGCTGCTGGCGGCTTGCGCCGGTCTGGCGCTGATGGCGTGGCCGTATCAAGCGGCTTTTTCCTACGAACCTGTAGGACCCCGGGCGTTTCCACTGCTGATGCTGGGCCTGATGGGCCTCGGTCTGCTCTACATGCTGTTTCGCCCAACCCCAATCGTGCACAGCGATGACGACCCGCAACTCGACCGCCAGACCCTGAACAAAATCGGCATCTGCATCGTGCTGCTGCTGATCTTCGCCGGGTTGTTCGAACCCTTGGGTTTCATCCTCAGCAGCGTCTTGATCGGCATCCCGATGGCGCGTCTGTACGGCGGGCGCTGGCTGCCCAGCGTTGTCGTCACCACGCTGATGAGCGTTGGCCTCTACTTGCTGTTCGACAAGTTGATGGACGTGCCGCTGCCCCTCGGGCTGCTCGACGTTCTGGAGAACTGATATGGATACGTTTGGCTATTTGGGCCAGGGTTTCGGCGTCGCGCTGAGCCCGTACAACCTGGTGACCGCGCTGTGTGGCACGCTGATCGGCACCGTCGTCGGCCTGTTGCCGGGGCTGGGACCGATCAACGGCGTGGCGTTGCTGATCCCGATTGCGTTCGCGCTGGGTCTGCCGCCGGAATCGGCGTTGATCCTGTTGGCGGCGGTGTACCTGGGCTGCGAATACGGTGGGCGGATCAGCTCGATTCTGCTCAACATTCCCGGCGAAGCATCGACCGTCATGACCACCCTCGACGGTTACCCGATGGCCCGCAAAGGCTTGGCCGGCGTGGCGTTGTCGCTGTCGGCGTGGAGCTCGTTCATCGGCGCGTTTATTGCGACCTGCGGCATGGTGCTGTTCGCCCCGCTGCTGGCGAAATGGGCGATTGCCTTCGGCCCGGCGGAATACTTCGTGTTGATGGTGTTCGCGATTGTCTGCCTCGGCGGCATGGCCGGGGATCGACCGCTGAAGACCTTTATTGCGGCGCTGATCGGGCTGTTTCTGTCGACCGTCGGCATCGATGCCAACAGCGGCGTTTACCGTTTTACCGGCGACAACATCCATTTGACCGACGGCATTCAGTTCGTCGTGCTGGTGTTGGGGCTGTTCTCGATCAGCGAAATTCTGTTGCTGCTGGAAAAAACCCACCGCGGCCAGGAAGCGGTCAAAGCCACCGGGCGCATGATGTTCAACTTCAAGGAAGCGTCTTCGGTGTTCGTGGTGAACATCCGTTGCGGCTTGCTCGGGTTCATCATGGGCGTGTTGCCGGGTGCCGGCGCGACCCTCGCCAGCGCCGTCGCGTACATGACCGAGAAGCGCATCGCCGGGGCCAAAGGCACGTTCGGCCAAGGTGACATGCGCGGCCTCGCCGCACCGGAAACCGCAATCGGCGCTTCGGCCTGCGGTGCATTGGTGCCGATGCTGACCCTCGGCGTTCCGGGTTCGGGCACCACAGCAGTGATGATCGGCGCGCTGTCGCTGTACAACATCACGCCCGGCCCGCTGCTGTTTCAGCAACAACCGGACATCGTCTGGGGCCTGATTGCGTCGCTGTTCATCGCCAACATCATGCTGGTGATCCTCAACATTCCGATGATCCGTATCTTCACCCGCATCCTCGCCGTGCCGAACTGGGCGCTGGTGCCGGTGATCGCGATCATTACCGGGATCGGCGTGTATGCGGTGCATGCGACCACTTTCGACCTGTTCCTGATGGTCGGCATCGGCATCTTCGGTTACATCCTGCGCAAACTGGACTTCCCGTTGTCGCCGGTTTTGCTCGGTTTCATCCTCGGCGGGCTGATGGAGCAGAACCTGCGTCGTGCGCTGTCGATTTCCAACGGTGCGCTGGAAATCCTCTGGTCGAGCCCGATCACCTTCGGGGTTTGGGTGCTGACCGCGCTGATGCTGCTGATGCCACTCGTGCGGATCTGGCGCAAACGTTCGGTCGCGCGGCGCGCCCTCGCCGATGTCTGATCGACCCTTCAAAACCTGGTGGGGAACACCGCTGGTCGGTCTGCTCGGCGGTTACCTCGCCAGCCAGATCGGCTGGCCGTTGCCGTGGATGGTCGGCTCGTTGCTGGCGATTATCCTCGTGCGCTGCCTGACGCCGTGGCAATTGGCGGAAATCCCTGGCGGACGCAAGTGCGGCCAGTGGATCGTCGGCATCGGCATCGGCCTGCACTTCACCCCGGTGGTGATGGAGCAGGTGTTGAGCCACTTCGGTCTGATTTTCTTCGGCGCGTTGGTCACCAGCCTGTCCAGCGTGGTCGGGGTCTGGTTGATGCGGCGTACCGGCGAGGACCGCGCCACGGCGTTCTTTTCCAGCATGCCCGGCGGCTCCGGCGAGATGGTCAAC
>NZ_MKGS01000148.1:0-49078 GCF_002836905.1 Pseudomonas sp. 43NM1
GGCACGTTGCTGCTGACCCTCGCGTTCAAGGGCGCCGACCGCGCCACTCGGCCGCGCGGTCCGTTCAGCGGTGGCAGCGTCGGCACGCGGCAGATTGCGCCGTTGTACGCGCGCGTCGGGGTCTTCGTGGTTTGCCTGCTGATCTGCGTGGTCGCCGCGCGCGGCACGCTGCGTCAGGGCCCGCCAATGCGTTGGGGTGACGTTTACACCACCGATTCCAACTTCGCCAACCAACTGGGCCTCAACGGCACGCTGTCGCTGATCGCTGCGGCGAAGTCGCGGATGTCCGAAGATCGCGACAACATCTGGAAAGCCACGCTGCCACAACCGCTGGCCCAACAGACCGTGCGTGACATGTTGCTGACCCCGAGCGACAAACTGGTCGATGAAGACATCGCCGCCGTGCGCCGCAACTTCACGCCGAACGCCGACAAGACGTTGCCGATCAAGAACGTCGTAGTGATCCTGATGGAAAGCTTCGCCGGTCACTCGGTGGGCGCTTTGGGGCGTCCGGGCAACATCACTCCGGCATTCGACAAGTTGAGCAAGGAAGGCTTGTTGTTCGACCGCTTCTTCTCCAACGGCACGCACACCCACCAGGGCATGTTTGCGACGATGGCCTGTTTCCCCAACTTGCCGGGTTTCGAATACCTGATGCAAACCCCGGAAGGCAGCCACAAGTTGTCCGGCCTGCCGCAACTGCTCAGCGCGCGTGATTATGACGACGTGTATGTCTATAACGGCGACTTCGCCTGGGACAACCAGTCGGGCTTCTTCAGCAACCAGGGCATGACCAACTTCATCGGCCGCAACGACTTTGTGGATCCGGTGTTCTCCGATCCGACGTGGGGCGTGTCCGACCAGGACATGTTCAACCGTGGCCTCGAAGAATTGAAAGCGCGCGATGGCAAGGACAAAAAACCGTTTTATGCCTTGCTGCAAACCCTGTCCAACCACACGCCATACGCCTTGCCGACGCCGTTGCCGGTCGAGCGTGTGACCGACCGTGGCAGCATGAACGAACACTTGACCGCTATGCGTTACTCCGACTGGGCGCTGGGTCAGTTCTTCGAGAAGGCGCGTAAAGAGCCTTACTTCAACGAAACCCTGTTCGTCGTAGTGGGCGACCATGGCTTCGGCAACGAAGAGCAAATCACTGAAATGGACCTCGGCCGCTTCAACGTTCCGATGCTGTTGATCGGGCCGGGCGTGCAGCAGAAGTTCGGTGAGCGTGACCACACGGTGGGCACGCAGATCGACGTGGTGCCGACCATCATGGGTCGCATCGGCGGCGACGTGATTCATCAATGCTGGGGCCGTGACCTGCTGAACCTGCCGGAAGGCGACAAGGGTTTCGGCGTGATCAAGCCTTCGGGCAGTGATCAGACCGTGGCGTTGCTGACGGCCGATCGGGTGCTGGTATTGCCCAAGGAAATGCCGCCGAAGTTGTACAGCTACGAGTTGGGCGCCAATCCGAAAGGCGCGGTGATTCCCGATGCGCCGGACGAAGCGGCACTCAAGCAGAAACTCGAGTCGTTCCTGCAAACCGCGACCAAGAGCCTGATCGACAACACCGCTGGTGTGGTTAACGGCAAACCGGACTAAACGGTGACGCAATAAAAAAGAGGCCCTTTTTCAAGGGCCTCTTTTTTTGGGTCGGGGTTGACGCTTTATATCTTGCCGAGCAAGAGCAGGATCAACAGCACCACCAACACTACGCCGAGGATACCCGATGGACCGTAACCCCAACTTCTTGAGTGCGGGAACACTGGCAAACCACCGATCAGCAACAGGATCAGGATTACGATAAGAATTGTGCCCATGTCTATTTCCTTGTTCGAAGTGTTCTGGATTGACCTAACGTTGTAACGGTCAGCCGGAATGCAATTAATCCGAACTGCTTACAAACTCCGACTCATGCGCCTGAAAGAAAATTCCATGTTTTTTAATCTTTTTTAGATTCATGGGTTATTTCGTTTATGCAGCGCGCTAGTTGATTTAGTGGGAGCAAGGCTTGCCCGCGAAGGCCGTTACGCAATCGCGATCCGCGCCACGGTTTGCGCGGACCATTCAGCAATCTGATGGAGCGTGGGTCGGCCACGGTCCTTCGCTACACTCGGCGCATCTTCCCCAGAACAACAAGGCTGTTTGCTATGCAAAATCGCATGATGATCACTGGCGCAGGCTCGGGCCTGGGTCGCGAAATCGCGCTGCGCTGGGCCCGCGAAGGCTGGCAACTGGCCTTGTCGGATGTCAGCGAACCGGGGCTTCAGGAAACCCTGAAGCTGGTGCGCGAGGCCGGTGGTGACGGCTTCGTGCAACGTTGCGACGTGCGCGATTACAGCCAACTGACCGCGTTCGCCCAGGCCTGCGAAGAGAAACTCGGCGGCATCGACATCATCGTCAACAATGCCGGCGTGGCGTCGGGCGGGTTCTTCAGCGAACTGTCGCTGGAAGACTGGGACTGGCAGATCGCAATCAACCTGATGGGCGTGGTCAAGGGTTGCAAAGCGTTCCTGCCGCTGCTGGAAAAAAGCAAAGGCAAGATCATCAACATCGCCTCGATGGCGGCGCTGATGCAAGGTCCGGCGATGAGCAACTACAACGTCGCCAAGGCGGGGGTCGTGGCATTGTCCGAAAGCCTGCTGATCGAACTGGCGCAACAGGAAGTCGGGGTGCACGTAGTGTGTCCGTCGTTCTTCCAGACCAACTTGCTGGATTCTTTCCGTGGCCCGACCCCGGCGATGAAAGCCCAGGTTGGCAAGTTGCTGGAAAGTTCGCCGATCACCGCCACTGACATTGCCGACTACATCTACACCCAGGTCGCTGCCGGCGAATTCATGATCCTGCCCCACGAACAAGGGCGCATGGCGTGGGCAATCAAGCAGAAGAACCCGCAATTGCTCTACAACGAAATGACCGTCATGGCCGATAAAATGCGCGCCAAGGCCCGGCAAACCGCAGGCTGACCTTGCCCGTCGGCAACAGCCTCGTTAGGGTGGCCGCCAACGGTCATCCTCACGAGACGCCTGCATGCTCAATTACCTGTGGTTTTTCCTCGCCGCGCTGTTCGAAATCGCCGGTTGCTTTGCATTCTGGATGTGGCTGCGCCAAGGCAAAAGTGCCTGGTGGGTGATCCCGGCGCTGCTCAGCCTGACCCTGTTCGCGCTGCTGCTGACGCGCATCGAATCCACTTACGCCGGCCGCGCTTATGCCGCTTACGGCGGCATTTACATCATTGCTTCGATTGGCTGGCTGGCGGTGGTCGAGCGCGTGCGGCCGCTCGGCTCGGACTGGCTCGGCGTGGCGCTGTGCGTGATCGGCGCGAGCATCATTCTGTTTGGCCCGAAATTCTCGGCGTCCTGAGGGATTAGCGCGGCAATCCAGCATTTTGTAAGAGAAGTCTGTAGGCGCGTTCATTGCGCGCTGTAGGGCATGACTGATTATCTGGCGGCGCATTGAACCGCGAGCACGCGGCGGGCATCTTCAAAGTCCAGTAACCCTTAAAGGACGAAGGCCATGCTTGTTCTCAGTCGTGTTGTAGGTGAGTTGATTTCCATCGGTGACGATATTTCCGTGCGCATTCTCGCGGTCAATGGCGGCCATGTGCGCTTCGGTATCGAAGCGCCGCAGAACGTCAATGTGCATCGCGCGGAAGTGTACGAACGTATTCAGGCCAAAGCGGCGAAAAACAAGGCGCGTTGAGTGCTTCAGTCGAACAGGTGCTTGGGCACGTCGTGCTTGAGCATCAATTGGCATTGCTCGCTGTCGGGGTCGAAAACGATCAGCGCCTGACCTTTGGTCAACGCCTGGCGCACACGTAACACGCGGGTTTCCAGCGGCGTGTCATCGCCATTGTCGGTGCCGTCGCGGGTGACGAAGTCTTCGATCAGGCGGGTGAGGGTGTCGACTTCAAGTTGGTCGTAGGGGATCAGCATAGGCACCTCGGTAAAAACAATGTCGCGATGCTACGGCGAATGCGGATTTGCGGCTAGTCAGTGGATGCTGTGTTGTCTGGTTTGACGCCTTCGCGAGCAAGCCTCGCTCCTACAGGTTTTGCGTTCCTTGTAGGAGCGAGGCTTGCCCGCGAAGGCAATCTCACTGACAACACATCACTCAACTATCGTTGCGCTGCCCCACCAGACTGTCCACCGACGGCACGCGCGTATCGCTTTCCATCTGCGTGTCGTGTTCGATCTGGTGACTGAAGCGGTCCAGCGAACCCTTGGCCGGTTGCGCATCGCTGGCAAATACCGGCGGGCTCAAAATGTACGCGCCGAGCAAACGACTGAGCGCCGCCAAACTGTCGATGTGCGTGCGCTCATATCCGTGAGTGGCGTCGCAGCCAAACGCCAGCAGCGCGGTGCGGATGTCATGCCCGGCAGTCACTGCCGAATGCGCATCGCTGAAGTAATAACGGAACAGGTCGCGGCGCACCGGCAGTTCGTTTTCACTGGCCAGGCGCAGCAGATGCCGCGACAGGTGATAGTCATACGGCCCGCCGGAATCCTGCATCGCCACGCTCACCGCGTGTTCGCTGGAATGCTGCCCCGGCGCCACGGGCGCGATGTCGATGCCGACAAATTCGCTGACGTCCCACGGCAACGCCGCCGCCGCGCCGCTGCCGGTTTCCTCGGTGATGGTGAACAACGGATGGCAGTCGATCATCAGCTCTTCGCCGCTGTCGATGATCGCTTTCATCGCCGCCAGCAGCGCCGCGACACCGGCCTTGTCGTCGAGGTGACGGGCGCTGATGTGGCCGCTTTCGGTGAACTCCGGCAGCGGATCGAACGCGACAAAATCGCCGACGCTGATCCCCAGCGAATCGCAATCGGCGCGGGTCGCGCAGTAGGCGTCGAGGCGCAACTCGACGTGGTCCCAACTGATCGGCATTTCATCCACGGCAGTATTGAACGCGTGCCCGGAGGCCATCAGCGGCAACACGCTGCCACGAATCACGCCGTTATCGGTGAACAGGCTGACGCGGCTGCCCTCGGCAAAACGGCTGGACCAGCAACCGACCGGCGCCAGGGTCAGGCGCCCGTTGTCTTTGACTGCGCGCACGGCGGCACCGATGGTGTCCAAGTGCGCGGAAACTGCGCGGTCGGGGCTGCTTTTCTTACCTTTGAGGGTGGCGCGGATCGTCCCGCGCCGAGTCATTTCGAACGGCACACCCAGCTCTTCAAGCCGCTCGGCGACGTAGCGCACGATGGTGTCGGTAAACCCGGTCGGGCTGGGGATAGCGAGCATCTCCAGCAGGACTTTTTGCAGGTAGTTGAGATCCGGTTCGGGAATTTTGCTGGTCATGGAAACTCCTGATGAGTTACGTACATCGATGGTTTCGATGAAGGGAATGTGTAGCGCCAGTCAGGCCACCATCGCGAGCAAGCTCGCTCCCACAGGTTGTACGCGTTCCAATGTGGGAGCGAGGCTTGCCCGCGAAGAGGCCCGCCCAAACGCCAGAGAACTAGGAAACAGCCGGCTGACTGTGCGGAAACAACAAATCGACAAACTTCTCCGCCGTCGGTTGCGGTTCATGGTTGGCCAGGCCGGCGCGCTCATTGGCTTCAATAAACACGTACTCCGGCTGGTCCGCCGCGGGCACCATCAAGTCGAGCCCGACCATCGGGATATCCAGCGCTCGCGCCGCGCGCACGGCAGCATCCACCAACGTCGGGTGCAGAATCGCCGTGACATCCTCCAGCACGCCGCCGGTATGAAGATTCGCCGTGCGCCGTACGAAAAGGTGCTCACCGGCCGGCAGAATACTGTCGTAGTCGTACCCGGCAGCCTGCAAGGTGCGCTCGGTTTCGTGGTCCAGCGGAATCTTGCTTTCACCGCTGGTGGCAGCCTGACGTCGGCGGCTCTGCGCTTCAATCAACGCGCGGACCGAATGCTGGCCGTCGCCGACCACCTCGGCCGGACGCCGAATCGCCGCCGCAACCACTTCAAAACCAATCACCACGATGCGCAGATCGAGGCCTTCGTGGAAGCTTTCGAGCAACACCCGCGAATCGAACTGGCGCGCCGTTTCGATGGCTTGCTGCACGTCATCGATAGTCCGCAAATCCACCGCTACGCCGTGGCCCTGCTCGCCATCCAGCGGTTTCACCACAACACGTTCGTGTTCATCGAGAAACGCCAGATTGTCATCGCCATTGCCGGCCAATTGCTGCGACGGCAGATTCAGTCCGGCAGCTTTCAGCACTTTGTGCGTCAGGCTTTTGTCCTGACACAGGCTCATGCTGATGGCGCTGGTCAGATCGCTCAACGATTCGCGGCAACGCACTCGGCGGCCACCGTGGCTGAGGGTGAACATCCCGGCGTCGGCGTCATCGACCTGCACGTCGATACCGCGCCGATGCGCTTCCTCGACGATGATCCGCGCGTAAGGATTGAATTCCGCCTCCGGCCCCGGGCCAAGGAACAACGGCTGATTAATGCCGTTCTTGCGCTTGATCGCGAAGGTCGAGAGGTTGCGAAAACCGAGCTTGGCGTACAGGCTTTTTGCCTGACGGTTATCGTGCAACACCGACAGGTCGAGGTAACTCAATCCGCGGCTCATGAAGTGCTCGACCAAGTGCCGCACCAGCACTTCGCCGACGCCAGGGCGCGAGCAATGCGGGTCCACCGCCAGGCACCAAAGGCTGCTGCCGTTTTCCGGATCGTTATAGGCCTTGTGATGGTTGAGGCCCATGACGCTGCCGATAATCGCGCCGCTGTCCTCGTCCTCGGCCAGCCAATACACCGGGCCGCCCTGATGACGCGGGGTGAGTAATGTCGGGTCGATCGGCAACATGCCGCGCGCCTGATACAGCAGGTTGATCGCCTGCCAATCCGCCTCGCTTTGAGCGCGGCGAATGCGAAAACCGCGAAACACTCGAGTCGACTGGCGATAGTCGCTGAACCACAGACGCAAGGTGTCCGAAGGATCAAGAAACAACTGCGCCGGTTCCAGCCCCAACACTTGCTGGGGCGCCGCCACATACAAAGCAATGTCGCGCTCGCCGGGCTGCTCGTTGAGCAACTCACGGGCGATGCTCGCCGGGTCGGGAAACGTGTGCCCGATCAGCAATCGGCCCCAACCGCAATGCACCGCAATCGGCGCCGCGTTGAGCTCGCTGCCATCCTCGGCCAGGCGTGCCTGCAATCGTTCGTAAGAAGGTGTCTGACCGCGCAACAAGCGTTGGCTATAAGCCGTGGCGTGGGGTTTCATCGATCAGATTCCTTGTTCGCTGAGCCACAGGTTCAGCGCCGCCAATTGCCACAGCTTGGAGCCGCGCAACGGGGTCAACTGCCCTTGCGGATCGGTCAGCAAGCGATCGAGCATGGCCGGGTTGAACAAGCCGCGATCCTGACTTGGATCGAGCAGCAGTTCGCGTACCCAATTCAGCGTGTCGCCCTGCAAATGCTTGAGGCCGGGCACCGGGAAGTAACCTTTTTTACGGTCGATCACTTCGCTCGGGATGACCAGTCGCGCGGCTTCCTTCAGCACTTGTTTGCCGCCGTCCGGCAGTTTGAATTTGCCCGGCACACGCGCCGACAATTCCACCAGTCGATAGTCGAGAAACGGCGTGCGTGCTTCCAGGCCCCAAGCCATGGTCATGTTGTCGACACGTTTGACCGGGTCGTCGACCAGCATGATCGTGCTGTCCAGACGCAACGCTTTGTCCACCGCCGCATCGGCGCCGGGTTGGGCGAAGTGTTCCTTGACGAAGTCGCCTGCAGCGTCATTCGCGGTCAGCCATTTCGGCTGCACGGTGGCGGCGTAGTCTTCGTAGCTGCGGTCGAAAAATGCATCGCGGTACGCGGCGTATGGGTCGGCCGCGCCATCGACTTGCGGGTACCAGTGATAACCGGCGAACAGTTCGTCGGCGCCCTGGCCGCTCTGCACCACTTTGCAATGTTTGGCGACTTCGCGGGACAGCAGATAGAAGGCGATGCAGTCGTGGCTGACCATCGGCTCGCTCATCGCCCGGAACGCTGCTGGAAGTTGTTCGATGATTTCTTTTTCGTCGATGCGCAACTGGTGATGCTGGGTGCCGTAATGCTTGGCGATCAGGTCCGAATACTGGAATTCGTCGCCGCGCTCGCCGCCGGCATCCTGGAAACCGATGGAAAACGTCGAGAGGTTTTCCACGCCGACTTCACGCAACAGACCGACCAACATGCTCGAATCGACGCCGCCGGAGAGCAACACGCCGACATCGACGGCCGCACGTTGACGAATCGCCACCGCGTCGCGGGTGCTGTCGAGAACACGGTCACGCCAGTCTTCGAGCGTCAGGTTCATCTCGTCGGCGTGAGGGCCGTAGGGCAGGGTCCACCAGGTTTTCTGTTCGGTAGTGCCATCAGCTTCAATACGCATCCAGGTCGCTGGCGGCAGTTTTTCGATGCCGGCGATCAAGGTGCGCGGCGCCGGGACCACCGCGTGAAAATTCAGGTAATGGTTGAGGGCCACCGGGTCGAGCATCGGGCTGATATCGCCACCCTTCAGCAACGCTGGCAGTGTTGAGGCGAAACGCAGGCGCTGGCCGGTGCGCGACAGGTACAGCGGCTTCACGCCGAGACGGTCGCGGGCAATGAACAGGCGCTTGGCGTCGCGTTCCCAGATGGCGAACGCAAACATGCCGTTGAGCTTGGGCAGCATCGCCTCGCCCCAGGCGTGGTAGCCCTTGAGCAGCACTTCGGTGTCGCCGCCGGAATAGAAGGCATAACCAAGCGCTTCAAGTTCGGCGCGCAGTTCCGGGAAGTTATAAATCGCGCCGTTAAACGCCAGGGACAAGCCCAGTTGGCTGTCGATCATCGGCTGCGCCGAGCCGTCAGACAGGTCCATGATTTTCAGGCGACGATGGCCCAGGGCAATCGGCCCTTGGCTGTGAAAGCCCCATGCGTCAGGGCCGCGCGGGGCCAGGTGATGGGTGATGCGTTCAACGGCTGCAAGGTCCGCAGGTTGATGATCAAAGCGTAACTCGCCAGCTAATCCACACATAAAGTCCTTACCGGTTTTTCCGTTGGGGAGGGTCGTCAATTCCGCGTCAAAACAGCGGGTACTCAGAAACTGACCCGGCGGATTCGCGGGAGTTTTAGATCGATCGGTTATAAGTAACGGGGCTGGGGTGTTGCGCGCGGCATGCATAACGGCGCAGGCAAGGTGCGGTACATAGATATAGAACGCATGGGAATAACTGCTCGAAGCAGTACCGAACCTGTCCTGTATTTGCGTTTTTGTTCCTGGCGCAGAGCCGCTAGGTTATGGGTTCACGACTCGCAATTAGGATATTGCCGATGCTGACCTCAGACACCCCGCCGCCGGTGCACCAAGCGCCCAATCAACTTGCCACGCTCACCGTTTTACTCGATGACACCGGTGATCTGGACATTGCCGAGACCCTGACCAAAGGCATCCCCACCTGGCTGCTTACGGCGTCGTCGCCAGTGCTCGCTGGATTGGAGGCACAAGCCCGCGAGTTGCTGGCGTATCAGCAAAAATTCGAAGCGCTGATGCTCAAGCTGCAACCGCTGGACAGCTTTTGCGCGACGCATTTGGCGGCGGCACTGAACAAAAGGTGGCCGGTGATATTCGACGTTCGCAGTGATGCCTTGGTGCTTCCGGGATTTGACTGTGGCTGTGAAGGCACGCCCACCGGAGTGGACGGCGAGGTGCTGATCCCTTCGGTCCGGCACAGCTTGCTGCAAGCGGCGATGCAGAATTTCACCGCTGATGAAACGGTCACGGATGGCTTCCCGGTCGGCAGCACCCTGGATGTCGCTTCGTCGCCGCAGGGCTTGCCGAATTTCACCCCGCAGACTTTTGCCACGCTGTGCCGAGAACTCGATCTGGGCAAGCGCTATCAGGAACACATCAGCGAGGTGTTCAATCTGTCGACGACCCCGGTCGGGATAGTCAACGACCTCAAATGGCTGAAGATCACCAAACTCAGGGTCGATGCCTACCTGGCGTTGATGAAGCAGCACATTACCGAGGCCGCCTGTAAAACCCTGCTGGCACTCGGCACCAACAGCGGCACCAGTGCGGAGGAGGGCATCCAGATAATCACCCATGGCGACGAGCCGCTGATCATTCAGGGCATGGAGCTGTTCGCCGAGTGCGTATGGGGCGTCGTGGTGTTTTCCAAACGGTCGGTGGAGACCTACCCGGACGAGTGGTGCATCGTTTACATGCCCAATGAACCCGGCCGGCCGTTCTATGAATACAACACCTTTGCCGAATTCAAGGTCTATCTGGGCCTCAAGCTGAAGGTGCGAGGCTACAAGACCTACTTCGCCCAGGGCATCCAGGAAGACAGCAAACTCGAGTTTTTCAAAGCGGCAGCACAGTCGAGCGATCTGGCGACGTTCAAGGCGTTGCCCATTCATGTGCCGTTATCGCAGTTCTTGATTCAGAGCACGTTGGGCAAGATGCAGATCGATGCGCGGGAATTGGCCGTGCCAACGGCGGATGTCGATCAGGAAGTGCGCGAGAAACGCCTGCAGAACTTCCTTGAGATGGGCTTGACGGTGCTCAATATCGCAGCGTTTTTTGTCCCGGTGCTGGGCCAGTTGATGATCGGCGTAACCGTCGGCCAATTGCTCGGCGAAGTGTATGACGGCGTTGAGGATTGGGAGAATGGCGACAAACAGCAAGCGCTGTCGCACCTGCTGAGCATCACCGAAAACATTGCGCTGATGGGCGCTCTTGCCGCTGGCGGTAAAGTCGCTGGCGCACTTATCAAGAAAACCGTGCGTGAGCACCCGGAGTTTTTCAGCCAGTTCGAATCGATGACCAACAGCGCGCAACAACCGCGTCTGTGGAAGTCCGACCTGCGCCCCTACAAGCGCCCGTTGAGCCTGCTGCGAGGGGCAACCGCCGATGTGCAGGGGGTTTATCAGGTCGCGGGCGAACCTTACATTCGCATCGATAACAGCGCCTATCGGATTCGGTACGACGCCGCTATCAAACAATGGCGAGTGCGCCACCCGCTGCGTGCCAACGCGTTTTCGCCGACCCTGCAATACAACGGCGAGCGCGGCTGGCGGTTGTCCTTCGAACAGCCGGATCAATGGCGAGAAGGCAGTTATGCGCTCAAACGTCTGGATTCGCGTCTGGCGGCGTTGCAAAACTCGCGGGTGGAAGAAATTCGCAACGTCACCGGGACTTCCATTTCCGACCTGCACTACCTCAACGACGAAGGCCTGGTATTGAATGCCCGGTTGAAAGACACCATTGAACGTTTTCATCTGGACCAGCGCATAAGTAGCTGTATTGCGGCGCTGGAGAACGGTGATCCGCACACTGCGATCCATGTGCCGGAACATCTGAATGCTTTGCCATCGATGCCCGGCTGGCCGAGCGGCCGCTATATAAAAGTGCTGGGGAGCGAGCAGGAAGTCACCGCGGTTTACCCAAAGGGCTCGCTTGGCACGGATGAAGAATTGGCCATTGAAGTCACCGAACTGGATCTGGCGCAAGGGCACTTGTTCGAGACGGTCGTGGCCAGCTTGCCTCAGCGCGAGGTTGACGGCTTGATCGGCGCCAACGCCAGCGCCGAGAAGCAAACGGATGCATTGGCGAAACAACTCGCCAGCGCGTTGAAGCAGGATCGCTTGCCGCTGTTCAATCGCCTGTATGAGCTGCAGAACGTCAGCGCTGGAAGTGACGTGGAACTGGTCCGGAAATCGTTCGCCCAACTCCCGGTCGAGATAACGCAGGAAGTGCTTGATCAGGCAAGCAGCGTCGAGCGTCTGCGTCTTCGCGCCACCCGGCGGGTGCCCATGGGCATCGCCGAAAACGCCCGCAATGCGCTGGCAGATGTGCGATTGGACAGGGCCATCAGCGGTGTTTATCTGCCGCAAATCGCCAGTAATGATTCGGCCAGACTGGCGCTTGCGTTACTAGGGCGCTTGAGCGGCTGGGACCGCGAACTGTTACTGGAAATACGCGAAGGCACGCTTACCGGCGAATTCGTGCAAGGTGTGGGTCATCCCAACAGCGCTGCGAAAGTCACTCTGGTCAAATCGGCGTCCGGCTATCAGGCTTTTGGCAGCGATGCGAAGCCACTGGCGGCCGCCAACAAAGGCCCGGATGCTTTGTATCAAACCATCGTCGAAGCCCTCGATCCTGCGCAACGTGAGGCAATCGGGTTGGGCATTCCATTGGCGGAACAAGCCAAGGTGTTGCGCGGCAAGTTGCTGTCCCAGGCGTTGAACGACCGCCCAACAGCTTCGCGTCTGTTGGCGGGAGAACCACTGGCGGAGGCTGCGGCGCCGCTGTCGTGTGTTCAAGCGCATCCGTCGGCACTGGCATCGAGCTATCCGCGGGCGTTGATGCGTAAAGTCAAAAAGCTTTATCCGCTGATGACCGACGCCCAGGTCAAAACGCTGCTCGACAGCCTGGGCACCGATCACCTGACGCGGTCCATTGCGATCAAGCAGCGCCAGGGCCAACTGGAGACGCTGCGCGGGTTACTCAAGACCTGGCGCAACGATGACGCCGAGATGCGCAAGTTGCCCGGCGCCCTCAATGAGTACCGGCAAAGCCGTCGACAAGTGGCCGATGCGATCGAGAACAGTTGGCGCCAGTTGTCGCTGCTGCGCGACGAGCGTGGCCGTGGCGTTCCCGGGCTGAGTCTGGACGGTATGCGCGTCGGCCAATTGCCGACGTTGCCGACGGAGATTGATTTCGGGCATGTGCAACGTCTGTCACTCAGAGCCATGGAGCAGGGCGACGAGATCGGCCAATTCCTCAAGTCGTTCAAATCGCTTGAATCATTGGAGCTGGACGCCAACAAGATAACCAGGCTGCCTGACGAGTTGGCGCTGATGCCGAAACTGGTACGCGTGAGCCTGGCCAACAACCGCTTGAGTTTGTCCGAAGCGTCATTGGCCAAACTGGCAGCAATGCGCTCGCTCGAAGCGCTGAATTTGAGCAAGAACCGCCTCGGCGCTACACCCGATGTCAGCAACATGTTCGATTTGCGCGTGCTGGGGTTGCGCGAAACCGGCGCGACAGAACTGCCCAAAGGCCTGATCCGATTGCCCAATCTAAGCTTTGTCGACTTGCGCGAGAACAACATCAAAACGCTGCCCGACTGGCTGTTCGAGGTCCCCACGCGTTTCAGCAAAACCATCAACCTGAGAACCAACACGCTGGACGACGCCAGCCGCCTCAAGCTGCGGACCTATTGCGATAACACCGGGGTCGGCATGGGTTACTTCGATGATGATATCGGGCGCATGACCGAGCGCGGCGCCAAGGCTCTGTGGCTGCCCGATGAAACCGTCGTCACTTACACCCGGCGCGGCGAGATCTGGAATGCATTCAGGGATGATCCGCAGTCCGAAGGGCTGTTCCAGTTGCTCGCCGAACTGGGCAATACCGCCGACAGTGAACATGTTCGAGAGGACATGAATCGCCGGGTCTGGTCAGTGCTGGAGGCGGCATACGGCGACGCGGTGCTGCGCGATCAAGTGCTCAATCAGGCGGCCAACCCGATCAATTGCACGGACACGGCGGCCATCAACTTCAGCAATCTGGAGGTGGCAGTTGAGGTGGACAAAGTCGTGCGCCAGTCCGCCAACGCCGCTACATCGGCTGAACCCTTGTTGAAGCTGGGGCGCATATTGTTTCGAATGGAGCAGTTGGACGCGATTGCCCAGGAACATAAGGTCAGCCATCCAACCATGGACCCGCTGGAGATCAACCTCGCTTACCGGACCGGGCTGGCGGACGCGCTGCAGTTGCCGGGTCAGCCCCGATACATGCGTTATGCCGCGCTGGGCAACGTCAAGTCTGCGGATCTTGCGGCGGCGAAAACCCGGATCATCGCCGCTGAGCTTTCGCCCGCGTTGCGCACCTCTCTGGCCAGGCAATATTTTTGGGCGGACTACTTGAAGGCGCATTCCCCCAAAGATTTCTCGGCGCTCAATGCACCGTTCCAGACGCGCTTGAGTGCGGTTTTCGAGAAAGCCTCGAGTCTGAAGGGTGCTGACTATCTCAGCCAGACCGAGACGATCAATCAGGAGCGCGCATTCGCGGAGACGACGCTCATGCACCGCTTGACCGACGAAGCGATAAAACGCGTCGAACTGGGTCTGTGCGCCATCGCCGAGCCGTAAATCAAATGTCGCCAATCAACTGCCGCCAATCAGCTCCCGCGAATCAACCGGCGCAGGGCAAAACGATTCGGGTGACAGGCTTCGGCGACGGCGCGCGGCAGCGGCAACGGTTCGTTGTCCAGCCACGCCGCGAGCAATTCGCCGGACAGCGGCGCGGTGATCAGACCGCGTGAGCCATGACCGCTGTTGACGTACAAACCGTCGAGCCATGGGCACGGGACGTCGGGCACTTGCCGGGCGTCTTTGCTCAAGGCGGCGTAAGCCTGGTTGAACGCTTGACCGTCCGCCAATGGTCCGACAATCGGCAGGTAGTCGGGACTGGTGCAACGAAACGCCGCGCGACCTTGCAGTTGCTCGGCGTTGAGTTCGCCTGCGTGCAGTCGGCTGACCAGATCGCTGGAGATTTCTTCGAGCAATTGCAGATTGCCGAGGTGTTCGGCGGTGGTCGGGGTCAGATCATCGCTGGTGAAATCGAAACTGGCGCCGAGGGTATGTTCGCCAAGACGCGCCGGCGCTACGTAACCTTCGGCGCAGACCACCGTGGCCAGGCTCTGGCTCTCGGCGGTTTGGGCCAGCCGGGTGATCTGCCCGCGAATGCGTTTGAGCGGCAGGTCGGCGCTTTGCTCGAATCGCTTGATTTCGGCGGCACCGGCCAACACCACGGTCGGTGCGCTGGCGAGCAAGGTGTCGCCGTCCCACGCCTGCCACTGGTCATCGACTTTGCGTAAGGCCAGCACATCGTTATGGGGCAGCACGTGGACATTCGGTTGCGCCGCTTGCCACTGGCACAGCGCCGGCGGATGCACCCAGCCACCTTCGGGATAGAACAAGCCACCGTGGGCCAATGCAATTCCGGCCCGTGCCGCGGCTTGCGGCTGATCGAGCAGGTGCAGCAAATCGGCAGGAAACGCCGCCGCCAGTTGCGCCTGACGCTCGGCTTCCTTGGCATTGAACGCCAGTTGCAACACCCCGCAACCGTCCCAATCGATACCGCGATGCAAATGCTCAAGCACCCGACGGGTATGGCCGAAACCGCTGACGATCAGTTGCGATAATGCGGTGCCGTGCGCCGACAGTTTCAGGTACAGCACGCCTTGCGGATTGCCTGAAGCTTCTTGCGCAATTGCAGCATGGCGCTCCAGCAAACTTACCTGCCAACCCCGTGCCGCAAGGCTGGCCGCCGTCGCGCAACCTGCCAGGCCGGCGCCGATCACCAATGCGCGACGCTCGCTGTTGCGAAGAGGAGGGCGGGCGAACCACGGTTTCGCCGCGAGCGGTAAGGCGACTTCGGCTGGCCAACCGAGAAACACCCCACGCAGGATTTCCCATTTATGGCCGATGCCCGGCGTGCGCTTCATCTTGAACCCGGCCGCGTTGAGCAAGCGTCGGACCCAACCGGTGCTGGTGAAGGTACTGATGGTCGAATCGGGCGCGGCCAGGCGCGCCAGTTCGGCAAACAGCTCGGCGGTCCACATGTCGGGATTTTTCGCCGGGGCAAAACCGTCGAGAAACCACGCGTCAACTTGCCCATCGAGTTGCGGCAACATCTCCAGCGCATCGCCGATCAACAGCGTCAGGGTCACGCGGCCGTTGTCCAGCACCAGCCGTTGAAAACCTTGATGGATCGCCACGTATTGCGCCAACAATTGATCGGCGAACGGCTTCAGTTGCGGCCATAACGCCAGTGCCCGTTGCAGGTCCGCAGCGGTCAGCGGGTACTTTTCCACGCTGACAAAATGCAACCGTGCGCCAGCCACCGCGTGCTGGTCAAACAACTGCCAGGCACACAGGAAATTCAGCCCGGTGCCGAAGCCGGTCTCGCCAATCACCAGACGCCCGTCGGCGGGCAACGCGGCGAAACGTTCCTGCAAACGGTTCTGTTCGATGAACACATAGCGGGTTTCTTCCAGACCTGACAGGTCGGAAAAATACACATCATCGAACACCCGCGAATACGGGCGTCCCTGGTCGTCCCAGTCGAGCTGGGCGTTGGGCAATTGAGGATTCATGACAGGCTCGGCAACGACAAGGCCGGCATTCTAGCCGATCAGCGCGGCTGTGCTTGATCCATGGCAAGTGCCGGAGACACTGCTTCAGGGAAAATCTGCCGCCAGACCATTGCGGCAAGGGAGCTGTGGCAAAAGAGCTTCCTCTGGCAAAGGTGCTTTTGTGGCAATGGAGCTTTTGTGGCAGTGGCTTTGTGGCAGTGGAGCTTTTGTAGCAATGGAGCTTCCTCTGGCAAGGTGCTTTTGTAGCAATGGAGCTTTTGTAGCAATGGAGCTTTTGTGGCAATGGAGCTTTTGTAGCAATGGAGCTTTTATGGCAATGGAGCTTTTGTAGCAATGGAGCTTCCTCTGGCAAGGGTGCTTTTGTAGCAATCGAGCTTTTGTGGCGAGGGGGCTTGCCCCCGTTGGGTCGCGCAGCGGCCCCAATCCAGACAACCTGTTTTCCCAGATAAACCGCGTGCGTCGTTTTTACGACTGCTGCGCAGCCGAACGGGGGCAAGCCCCCTCGCCACAACAGCCCGTTAGCCACAACTACCTGGCAACAACAACAGCCCGGCAGCCCGGCAGCCACAAGATCAAACCTGCAATCCCGGCAAAACCACAGCAGTAATGCGCACACCACATGGAATTTCTCCGCTGATCATCAGCCCAATCCGCTAGTCTTGCTCATTCCCGGAACGGAGC
This sequence comes from Pseudomonas sp. 43NM1, assembly GCF_002836905.1. Classification (NCBI taxonomy): domain Bacteria; kingdom Pseudomonadati; phylum Pseudomonadota; class Gammaproteobacteria; order Pseudomonadales; family Pseudomonadaceae; genus Pseudomonas; species Pseudomonas sp. 43NM1. The sequence goes on from NZ_MKGS01000148.1 coordinate 16,809, forward strand.
CGCTCATGTTCGAATCTGCCGAAATCGGTCACGCCATCGACAAAGAAACCTACGAAGCCGAATTGCCGGCCCTGCGCGAAGCCTTGCTTGAGGCGCAGTTCGAACTGCTGCAGCAGCAACGCTTCCCGGTGATCATCCTGATCAATGGCATCGAGGGCGCAGGCAAGGGCGAAACGGTCAAATTACTCAACGAATGGATGGACCCGCGCCTGATCGAGGTCCGCACATTCGACCAGCAAACCGACGAAGAACTGGCGCGGCCACCGGCCTGGCGTTACTGGCGCATGCTGCCGGCCAAGGGCCGCATGGGGGTTTTCTTCGGCAACTGGTACAGCCAGATGCTTCAGGGCCGGGTCCATGGTTTGTTCAAGAACGCGGTGCTCGACCAGGCGATCAACCAGTCCGAGCGTTTCGAGAAAATGCTCTGCGACGAAGGCGCGTTGATCTTCAAGTTCTGGTTCCACCTCTCGAAAAAACAAATGAAGGCGCGGCTCAAAGCCCTCGCCGACGACCCGCTGCACAGTTGGCGCATCAGCCCGCTGGACTGGCAGCAGTCGCAGACGTACGACAAATTCGTCAAGTATGGCGAGCGCGTATTGCGCCGCACCAGTCGCGACTATGCGCCGTGGCATGTGATCGAAGGGGTTGATGCCAATTACCGCAGCCTGGTGGTCGGGCAGATTCTGCTCGAAGGCCTGCAAAACGCGCTCAAACGGGCCAAGATTCACCCGGAAAAGGTCAACGCGGCGCCGTTGCCAATTCATGTCGATCAACTGAATCTGCTCGACAGCCTCGACATGACCCTGCGTCTGGACAAGGACGATTACGAAGAACAGCTGATTACCGAACAGGCGCGCTTCTCCGGGCTGATGCGCGACAAGCGCATGCGCCAGCACGCGCTGATCGCGGTGTTTGAAGGCAATGACGCGGCGGGCAAGGGCGGGGCGATTCGGCGAGTCGCGGCGGCGCTCGATCCGCGCCAATACAGCATCGTGCCGATTGCCGCGCCCACTGAAGAAGAACGCGCGCAACCGTATCTGTGGCGTTTCTGGCGACACATTCCGGCCAAGGGCAAATTCACCGTGTTCGACCGTTCCTGGTACGGCCGGGTGCTGGTCGAGCGCGTCGAAGGCTTCTGCCCGCCGGCGGACTGGCTGCGCGCCTACAGCGAAATCAACGATTTTGAAGAGCAGATCGGCGATTCCAACGTGATCGTGGTCAAGTTCTGGCTGGCCATCGACAAGCAAACCCAGCTTGAGCGTTTCCAGGCTCGCGAAGAAATCCCCTTCAAGCGCTTCAAGATCACCGAAGACGACTGGCGCAACCGCGACAAGTGGGACGCCTATCGCGCGGCTGTCGGCGACATGGTCGATCGCACCAGCACCGAAGTCTCGCCATGGACCCTGATCGAAGCCAATGACAAACGCTGGGCGCGGGTCAAAGTGTTGCGCACGATCAACCAGGCGCTGGAAGGCGCGTTCGACAAGGCTGATAAAAAGCGCAAGAAGCACAAGAAGTAGGTCGATGGTTGCGCATACGCGGGGTGAATGATTGTCGCGGTGGGTCATGCGGTGGACTTATGCTCGGTCCACTTTCAACCGACAACAACAATTCAACACAATGAGGTATGCCATGCGTGAAGTGGTGATCGTCGACAGCGTGCGGACCGGCCTGGCCAAATCCTTTCGCGGCAAGTTCAACCAGACCCGTCCGGACGACATGGCGGCCCATTGCGTCAATGCGCTGCTGACGCGCAACGACATCGACCCGGCGAGCGTCGAGGATTGCATCGTCGGCGCCGGCTCCAACGAAGGCGCGCAGGGCTACAACATTGGCCGTAACGTCGCGGTGCTGTCGCGTCTGGGCATCGGCACCGCCGGCATGACCCTCAACCGTTTCTGCTCCTCGGGCCTGCAAGCCATCGCGATTGCCGCGAACCAGATTGCCTCCGGTTGCAGCGACATCATCGTTGCCGGCGGCGTCGAGTCGATCAGCCTGACGATGAAAAGCGTCAACACCGACAACCTGATCAACCCGTTGCTCAAAGAGCAGGTGCCGGGCATTTATTTCCCGATGGGCCAGACCGCCGAAATCGTCGCCCGGCGTTACAACGTCAGCCGCGAAGAGCAAGACCTTTATGCGCTGCAGAGCCAGCAACGCACCGCGCAGGCGCAGGCCGACGGCTTGTTTGACGATGAAATCGCCCCGATGGCGGTCAAGTATCGGGTCGAAGACAAGGCGACTGGTCAGGTGCAGATCCTCGACGGCATCGTTGATCGCGACGATTGCAACCGTCCGGACACCACGCTGCAAAGCCTCGCCGGCCTGAAACCGGTGTTCGCCGAAGACGGTTCGGTGACGGCCGGCAACTCGTCGCAATTGTCCGACGGCGCCTCGATGACGCTGGTGATGAGCCTGGAGAAAGCCCTGGAATTGGGCTTGAAACCGAAAGCGTTCTTCCGCGGTTTCACCGTCGCCGGTTGCGCGCCGGACGAGATGGGCATCGGCCCGGTGTTCTCAGTGCCAAAACTGCTGAAGGCCAAAGGCTTGCAGGTGGCTGATATCGACTTGTGGGAACTCAACGAAGCGTTTGCGTCGCAGTGCCTGTACAGCCGCAATCGCCTGGAAATCGACAACGCCAAATACAACGTCAACGGTGGCTCGATTTCCATCGGGCACCCGTTCGGCATGACCGGATCGCGGCAAGTCGGGCACTTGGTGCGTGAACTGCAACGGCGCAATCTGCGTTATGGCGTGGTGACCATGTGCGTGGGCGGCGGGATGGGAGCTACGGGGTTGTTTGAGGTGGTGCGCTAAACCGCGAGTTTTGCACTGCGCGTTGTGGCGAGGGGGCTTGCCCCCATTGGACTGCGCAGCAGTCTCTCTTTTTTGGGGGAGCTTCGCGCCCCAACGGGGGCAAGCCCCCTCGCCACAGGTTTATCTGTTTTGACTCTGATGCTGCATCCGCTCGATATAAGCCTGAATCCCTTTCGCCGCCACTTCAGCATTCTCGAACGGCCCTTCAAGGGTGTTTTCCCGAGTACTGAAATACAACTCCCCGTTCACCCGACACAAACGGTCGCTGCGAAAGTGCGTGGCGGGGGCGTTGTCCTGGGCGCGCATGCCGTACATGGCCATCTCCTGTGGGCTTGTGTTGTGGGCGGATCCAATCAGCTTAGGTCTGAAGGCTTTGTGCCGCCCGCCGACCTGATCGACGGCATCTGACCTTGCGACCTGCACAGTTTCATTTGCGTCAGCGCGTAACTGTCCCTGTGTTGCGCCCGAGGCTGCGCCTAGAATGGCGACTCTTGCCAATGGGCGTCGGGGGCAGCATGCACATTTCATCGGGTCGCTGGGTTTATGGATTGTTCCTCGCGTTACTGACAGCGCTGCTGTGGGGCATTTTGCCGATCAAGCTCAAACAAGTGCTGCAAGTGATGGACCCGGTGACGGTGACCTGGTTTCGTTTAACTGTTTCTGGCGGTTGCCTGTTCCTGTACCTCGCCGCCACCAGGCGTTTGCCGAGCCGCAAAGTGCTCGGCCCCAAGGGCGGCTGGCTGGTGCTGATGGCGGTGCTCGGGCTGGTCGGCAATTACGTGTTGTACCTGATGGGCCTCAACCTGCTGAGCCCTGGCACCGCGCAACTGGTGGTGCAAATGGGCCCGATCATGTTGCTGATCGCCAGCCTGTTCGTGTTCAAGGAGCGTTTCAGCGTAGGGCAGGGGATCGGCCTGCTGGTGCTGCTGATCGGTTTCGGGTTGTTCTTCAATCAGCGTCTCGCGGAATTGCTCACCTCCCTGACCGATTACACCGCTGGCGTGTTGCTGGTTTTGCTCGCGTCCACGGTTTGGACCTTCTACGCGTTGGGGCAGAAACAATTGCTGACGGTGTGGAATTCGTTACAGGTCATGATGGTGATTTACCTGTTCTGCGCACTGCTGCTGACGCCGTGGGTGCACCCGCTCGAAGCACTGAGCCTGAGCCCTTTGCAGGGTTGGTTGCTGCTGGCGTGCTGCATGAACACCTTGATCGCCTATGGCGCATTCGCCGAAGCGCTGGCGCATTGGGAGGCGTCGCGGGTCAGTGCGACGTTGGCGATTACGCCGTTGGTGACGTTTGTCGCGGTGGCCATCGCGGCGTGGGCCTGGCCGGAATACGTGCATGCCGAGACCATCAATGGCCTGGGATATGGCGGGGCAGTGTTGGTGGTACTCGGTTCGGCGCTGGTCGCGCTGGGGCCTTCATTGATTGCGGGGCTCAAGGCTCGGAAAGCCCGAGTTGTGGTCGGCTGAAGATTTTCAGTGTCGCCAATCGCGAGCAAGCTCGCTCCCACATCTGGACGCATTCTCCTGAGAGTTCGCGGTCACCTGTGGGAGCGAGCTTGCTCGCGATGGCGTGACAGTCACCGCAAATCTCAGCCCTTGGCGCCCGCTTCGAGCATATTCTCCGGCCGCACCCACGCATCAAACTGCTCGTCAGTCAGATAACCCAACTGCAACGCCGCTTCACGCAAGGTCAGACCTTCGCTGTAAGCCTTCTTGGCGATTTCCGCCGACTTGTCATAGCCAATGTGCGGATTCAGCGCCGTCACCAGCATCAAACCCTGCTCCAGGTGCTCAGCCATTTTCCCGGCATCCGGTTCCAGCCCGGCGATGCAATGTTGCTGGAAGTTGCTGCAACCATCGGCCAGCAGCCGAATCGACTGCAGCAGGTTGTGGATGATCACCGGTTTGAACACGTTCAATTGCAGATGACCCTGACTCGCGGCAAAACCGATTGTCACGTCATTGCCCAGCACCTGACACGCCAGCATCGACAGCGCTTCGCACTGCGTCGGGTTGACCTTGCCGGGCATGATCGAACTGCCCGGCTCATTCGCCGGCAGTTTCACCTCGGCAAAACCGGCGCGCGGCCCGGAACCGAGCAGACGCAAGTCGTTGGCGATTTTCATCAGGGCCACGGCGAGGGTCTTCAGCGCGCCGGACAACGTCGTCAGCGGCTCGTGGCCGGCGAGGGCGGCGAACTTGTTCGGCGCGGTCACGAATGGCAGGCCCGACAACGCGGCCAGTTCGGCAGCAATAGCCTCGCCAAAACCGTGCGGCGAATTCAGCCCGGTGCCGACTGCGGTGCCACCCTGAGCCAATTCACAGACTTGCGGCAACGCGCTGCGGATCGCCCGTTCGGCGTAATCCAGTTGCGCAATAAATGCCGAGATCTCTTGGCCGAAGGTGATCGGCGTCGCGTCCATCATGTGCGTGCGCCCGGTCTTCACCAGTTTCATGTGGCGCGCCGACAGCTCGGCGAGGCCACCGGACAACTCGCTGATCGCCGGCAGCAAGCTGTGCTGCACCGCTTGCACGGTGGCGATGTGCATTGCGGTCGGGAAACAGTCGTTGGAGCTTTGCGAACGGTTGACGTGGTCGTTCGGGTGCACCGGCGACTTGCCGCCACGCGGGTTGCCGGCCAGTTCGTTGGCACGACCGGCGATCACTTCGTTGACGTTCATGTTGCTTTGCGTGCCGCTGCCGGTCTGCCAGACCACGAGCGGGAATTGGTCGTCGTGGCTGCCGTCGAGCACTTCGTCGGCGGCTTGTTCGATCAGCCGGGCAATGTCGGCGGGCAGGTCGCCATTGCGATCGTTGACGCGCGCGGCGGCTTTCTTGATCAGGGCCAGAGCGTGCAGCACCGGCAGGGGCATGCGTTCCTCACCGATGGCGAAGTTGACCAGCGAACGTTGAGTCTGTGCGCCCCAGTAGGCCTCCTCGGGGACGTCAACTTCACCAAGGCTGTCGGTTTCGATACGGCTCATCGGTCACACTCCTGTAGGTCTGATTGCGCAGTTTAGGCCGTGTTCGGCGCTTGTGGTTCCATCAGTCTGTTTTCTGACCGCTGGGCCTTACAAATCAAGCCCTGTAAGGCTTGGGGGTTGAGCCATGGCGTTTTTTAGGCGCAGAATGGTCGCCCTTGGGGTTTTACCTCGCCTGCTAGAAAAGGAAACTCGATGACTCGTCTTCGTGCCATCTGTACCGCGGTTGCACTGGTTTGCGCCAGCGGCCAGGTTTTTGCCGATACCGCCAGCCACAACGCCAGTGCCGAAGCTTTCCTGACCCTGGCGCACGCTGACAAATTGGGCACTCCGGTGTACATGCAAGTGCAGCAAATGTTCGCTCAGCGCTTTGAGCAGACCAAAGCCCCGGCGTCGAAAAAAGCCCTGCTGGAAACCTATCAGGCCAAGGCCAACGCCGCGCTGGACCAAGCCATTGGCTGGAACAAGCTGAAGCCGGACATGGTCAAGCTGTACACCACCAACTTCAGCGAGTCCGAGCTCAAGGACCTGGTTGCTTTCTACCAGTCGCCACTGGGCAAGAAAGTCCTCGAAAAAATGCCGCAGCTGACTCAGCAATCGGCGCAGATGACCCAGGCCAAGCTTGAAAGCGCGGTCCCTGTGGTCAACAAACTGCTGGCCGACATGACTGCCGAGCTGGAGCCTAAAGGCGCCGCCGCTCCAGCCAAGAAAAAGCCTTAAGCGGAGTTCGGTATGACCATGCAACAACGCATCGAATCGACGCTCGGGCTGCTGCAGCCCGAGCACCTGCAAGTGCTCGATGAAAGCCACATGCACAGTCGCGGGTTGCAGACGCACTTCAAAGCGGTGGTCGTCAGCCAGCAGTTCGAAGGCCTCAATCGCGTCAAGCGGCACCAGAAAGTCTATGGAACGCTGGGCGAACTGATGGGCGAATTTCATGCGTTGGCGCTGCATACCTACACGCCGGAAGAATGGGCACAGATCGAAACGGCCCCGGCCTCACCGACCTGTGCCGGCGGCAGCAAATACTGATGTGATGGGCTGAGGCTTGCTGTGGCGAGGGGGCTTGCCCCCGTTCGGCTGCGAAGCAGTCGTCGAACCGGCACATGCGATTGGGCTGATACACCGCAGTGATCCTGTATTTTCAGGGCCGCTGCGCGACCCGACGGGGGCAAGCCCCCTCGCCACAAAAAGCGATTCACAGTCCTGAAACCACAGTATTTTTGCTAGAATCCGCAACGCGCCGCTTACCCGGCGCGTTTTTTTTCGCATCCGGTTCACCCCTTACGAGGGTAGCCACCTGGAGAATCACCCATGACACAACAGATTGTCGTGGCGGCACTGTATAAGTTCGTCACTTTGGAAAACTACGTCGAGATGCGCGAGCCATTGCTGCAAGCGATGGTCGACAACGGCATCAAAGGCACCTTGCTGATCGCCGAAGAAGGCATCAACGGCACCGTTTCCGGCAGCCGCGAAGGCATTGACGGGCTGATGGCCTGGCTCAAGAACGACCCACGCATGGACGACATCGACCACAAAGAGTCGTACTGCGAAGACCAGCCGTTCTACCGCACCAAAGTCAAACTGAAGAAAGAAATCGTCACCCTCGGCGTCGATGGCGTGGACCCGAACAAAACCGTTGGCACCTATGTCGATCCAGAAAACTGGAACGCCTTGATCAGCGATCCGGAAGTCCTGTTGATCGACACCCGCAACGACTACGAAGTGGCGATCGGCACCTTCGAAGGCGCCATCGATCCGAAAACCACCAGTTTTCGCGAATTCCCCGACTACATCAAAGAACACTTCGACCCGGCCGTGCACAAGAAAGTCGCGATGTTCTGCACCGGCGGCATTCGTTGCGAAAAGGCTTCGAGCTACATGCTCAGCCAGGGTTTCGACGAGGTTTATCACCTCAAGGGCGGCATCCTCAAGTACCTCGAAGAAGTGCCGCAGGAAGAAACCAAATGGCAGGGCGACTGCTTTGTGTTCGACAACCGCGTGACCGTGCGCCATGACCTGAGCGAAGGCGACTACGATCAATGTCATGCCTGTCGTACGCCGATCAGCGCCGAAGACCGCGCATCCGAGCACTACGTGGCTGGCATCAGTTGCCCGCATTGCTGGGATAAGCTGAGCGAGAAAACCCGTCGCAGTGCCATCGACCGGCAGAAGCAGATCGAGCTGGCCAAGGCACGCAACCTGCCGCACCCGATCGGTTACAACTACAAGCAAACCCCTTCCGAGGCTTGAATCCATGTCTGCCCGCCGCCTGCTCTACGTGATGGACCCGATGTGTTCATGGTGCTGGGGCTTCGCGCCAGTGGCCGAAGCGCTGGTCGAACAGGCGCAGGCAGCGGGGGTGGAATTGCACTTGGTGGTCGGCGGTTTGCGCACCGGCAGCGGCTCGGCGCTTGAGCCGACCACTCGGCGCTACATTCTTGAGCACTGGCAAGCGGTCACCGAGGCCACAGGCCAGCCGTTCAAACGCGAGGGCGCATTGCCCGACGGTTTTGTCTACGACACCGAACCGGCGTGCCGCGCCGTGGTAACTGCGCGCAGTCTGGCGCCCGATTGCGCGTGGAAACTGCTGGGGCTGATCCAGCACGCTTTTTATGCCGAAGGTCGCGACGTCACCCACGCCAGTGTGCTGGTGGAATTGGCCGAACAGGCTGGCGTACCGCGCATCGAATTCGCCGCCGCGTTCGACCGCGCCGACCAACACGCCGCCACCGCCGCCGATTTCACCTGGGTGCAGGACTTGGGCATCGCCGGTTTCCCGACCTTGCTCGCCGAGCGCGATGGCCAACTGGCGTTGCTGACCAACGGCTATCAACCCTTGAGCGAACTGTCGCCGCTGCTCGGCCGCTGGCTGGAGCGCGCTGCCTGTGCCTGATGTGCCTAATGGCTTGCCCGATGATGCGCTGGCGCCCAAGCATGTCGATCGACTGAGCTGGGCGGAAATCCGCCGACTGGCCTTGCAGCACAAAAAAGCCTTGTGGATCGCCAACGGTGTCGCCGTACTGGCGACTTTGTGCAGCGTGCCGATCCCGCTGCTACTGCCGTTGCTGGTAGACGAGGTGCTGCTCGGTCACGGTGATTCGGCGCTGAAAGTCATGAACCACGCCTTGCCCGACGCTTGGCAGAAGGCTGCCGGTTACATCGGTTTGATGTTGCTGGTGACCTTCGTCCTGCGCTGCGGCGCGTTGCTGTTCAACGTGGTGCAGGCAAAACTGTTTGCCGGGCTGGCCAAGGACATCGTCTACCGCATCCGCGTGCGCCTGATCGAGCGGCTCAAGCGAATTTCCCTCGGCGAATACGAAAGCCTCGGCAGCGGCACGGTGACTACGCACTTGGTTACCGACCTCGACACGCTGGACAAATTTGTCGGCGAAACCCTCAGTCGTTTCCTCGTGGCGATGCTGACGCTGGTCGGCACCGCGAGCATTCTGGTGTGGATGCACTGGAAACTGGCGCTGCTGATCATGCTGTTCAACCCGTTGGTGATCTACGCCACGGTGCAGTTGGGCAAACGCGTCAAACACCTGAAGAAACTCGAGAACGACAGCACATCAAGGTTCACCCAGGCACTCACCGAAACCCTCGATTCGATTCAGGAAGTGCGCGCCGGCAACCGTCAGGGGTTTTTCCTCGGGCGCCTCGGCCAGCGTGCCCGCGAAGTGCGCGATTACGCGGTGACTTCGCAGTGGAAAACCGACGCGTCGAACCGCGCCAGTGGCCTGCTGTTCCAGTTCGGCATCGATATCTTTCGCGCGGCAGCGATGCTCACCGTGCTGTTTTCCGACCTGTCGATCGGCCAGATGCTCGCGGTGTTCAGCTATCTGTGGTTCATGATCGGCCCGGTCGAGCAGTTGCTGAATCTGCAATACGCCTTTTATGCCGCTGGCGGCGCGCTGTCGCGGATCAACGAACTGCTCGCGCGTGCCGATGAGCCGCAATACCCCGGCGGCATTGACCCGTTTCAGGGGCGCGAAACCGTCGGCATCGACATTCAGGGTTTGAGTTTCAGCTATGGCGACGATTTGGTTCTGGACCAGATGCACCTGAGCATTGCGCCCGGTGAAAAAGTCGCAATTGTCGGCGCCAGTGGCGGCGGCAAAAGTACCTTGGTGCAATTGCTCCTGGGCTTGTACACGCCGCTGGCCGGGAGCATTCGTTTCGGCGGTTCGACCCAGGAAGAAATCGGTTTGGCCACGGTGCGCGAGAACGTCGCCGTGGTGTTGCAGCATCCGGCGCTGTTCAACGACACCGTGCGCGCCAACCTGACCATGGGCCGCGAACGCAGCGACGAAGCCTGCTGGCAAGCGCTGGAAATCGCCCAGTTGGACGCCACCGTGCGCGCCTTGCCAAATGGGCTGGACAGTGTCGTCGGCCGTTCCGGGGTGCGCCTGTCCGGTGGTCAGCGCCAACGGCTGGCGATTGCGCGGATGGTGTTGGCCCAGCCGAAAGTGGTGATTCTCGACGAAGCCACGTCCGCGCTGGACGCCGCCACCGAGTACAACCTGCATGAAGCGTTGGCGCGTTTTCTCCATGGCCGCACCACGTTGATCATTGCCCATCGCTTGTCAGCGGTTAAGCAGGCGGACCGGGTGCTGGTGTTCGACGGCGGGCGCGTGGCCGAGGACGGCGATCACCAGCAATTGATCGCCGACGGTGGTTTGTACGCCAAGCTTTACGAGCATTTGCAGCGCCTGTAGGTCGATGCCACGGCGTCACTTGCGCGGCATCACTTCCACAGCACCTCCAACGCATTCTGCCCGCCGTCGTAGCCAAACTCCTTGATCACCACCGAACAACTGCCACACGGCGGCATGGTGGTGGCGATGCTCACGGATTTGATCATGGCGCGCTCGGGGTATTTTTCGCGAATCGCGCTGATCAACTTGGCTTCGCTGTCCAGCGAGGTCGGGCGCGCGGTCATCTGCGGGTAATACGTCTCGATGTTCTTGATTGTCAGCGGCACCGCCAGCAGCTTGCCTTCGGGTGTCAGATCCAACGCGGTGCGAACCAACGTCTGGCCGGCATCAATGTTGAAATAAGTGGTGCCGTTAATGGTCATCTGGTCTGAATGAAAGGGCGGCCGGAACAGCGGCAGATAACCGGTCAACCCTTGCGCACCGGACACGCTGACGTACACCTCGCGGGCGCCGGATGCCGTTACCACTTCGGCATAAGCAATGTTTCTGGCGCGCACGCTACGTAGTCTGTAAGGAAGGGTTTTCTGAAACTCCTGCATGACCGCGTTGATTTTCAAGTCGCTGTTGGCCCTCACCTGAATGGTTTCCCTGACAAACAACGTGTCGAAAATCTCGGCGGTGCGCTGGCGGAAAACCTCCGGCGCCTCTCTGCTGCGTGACCACGACGTCGCGCCTTCCGGCAGGGTGCTGACGATCATGCGCGTGGAATGGTCGAAAAACACCGCTTCGCCCGGGCTGGTCTGCACCGAGAGCCATTTGAGGGTGTCGGGTGGATTGGCATGCCCGCCGATGGGAATCGCAATCTCGTCCATGGTTTTCAGCGCCCGGTCTACCGCGTCAACGCCGTGGATACGCGCGACGTTGTTGGCGTTCAGCGAACCGGTGTAGACCTGTTTCAGCTCATCGCGGAGCTCGGCGGACAGTGTTTCGGCTTTCTTCAGCGTCAACAGTTCATGGGGCATTTGCCCCTTGATGCGCTCGGCGACATAAAAGTCGCCAGCGTTCAGGCGAGTGAAAATGTAGTGCCTGGAGCCGTCGCTGGCCTCGACCACAATCGCCCCGACCCGCAGGTTATCCACCAGCGGCTGACCCGGCACCGGCAAACTGACCATCACCCGGCCAAACATCGCTTGCTGAAACTCCAGCGTGGCCTGGAGCGTGGCGTGCCGGGCGATAGTCGAGGCCAGCATCGGTGGGCGATCAGTCGCCGGGGTATAGATGACGTCGCCAAACCACAGTGCCCAAGCTCTGCTTTCGTCGTAGTCGCCAACCGCCAGCGTCGGTGCCGGGTCACGCGTGACGTAGCGGGTCTCGCAGACGCCTGAATCCGGGGCTCGACGCAACTGGCAGGGGTGTCTTTTTAGCCCTTGATCGTCGATCAGGTCGGCGCGATGTAGCTTATCGTCGTCGAGACGGTAGGGCGCTTCGTCGATCAGCAGCGTGGTCCTGCCATCGACCTCAAGCAGTTCGCGCACACGGACGCTGCTCGGTACATCGACCACGGCGTGGCTGTCGGTCATGTGCAGCGCACGGTAATACGAGCGCCCCGGCGACAGCTCGCCGGATTTGGTGGCTAACGTCGGCCCGTAGGGTTTTGACGACAGCGGATCGACCAGTCGGTAGTCGGATTTGCCAGAAACCGCCAGATTGCGCGCAGGCACGTCGTCGATGCCTTTCACGCGCACCAGTTGATCGCCTTCGGCCCGCGGTTTCCAATGGCCAACGTCGGTAATTTGCGGATGGCTGCGGACCAGGTCGTAGCGACCTGCGCGCCCCAGCAACTGCAAGAATGTGCGTCGCCCGGCCCGGCTGGCTTTGTTCAAGACATGGCCCAGACCGGCCAGCAATGAAACCGGGCCGTCCAGCGGATTGAAATTGTCCGCCAGCGAAATCATCAGTTCCATCGTCAGCAACTTGAACGAGGGCAATGGCGCCCGGAGTGCCTGCTGGCCGGTGCGGGTAATCAGGCGCACCGAACCGGATGCGTATTTGCCGACCGGCAATACGAACGAGAGTGTGTCGGCGAACAGGCCGAAAGCGCCCTGGATCCAGCGCGTCTTGTCGTTTGAGGCCAGGTCGTCGAGGCTGCCCCAGAAAGGCACCAGGGATTTCGCCAGTTCGATTGCTTTTTTGTACCAGTCGGCCTTGCGTTCGGGCTCGGTCTGTCCGTAAGCGGCGTCGCGCAGGGTTTTCGGGTCGATGAATAACAGTTGGGAGGCGATGGCATGACTGATATCGACGATGCGCGGCGAGGTCAGTGTCTGTGCGACGCGCAGCGGGTTTATTTCGGTGGCCGTGGCGGCGGCGAGCGTTTCGCCTAACGGTTCAATGATTGCCTGGCAACGCGCGTTGGGCGTGGGAACAGTTCCGGTGGCATGCGCCTGCCAGTCGAAAGGCAGGTCGGTGTGACGGCGAACTTCAACGGAAACATTCAGCGACTTTCTCAGCGACCAACGCTCGGTTGTCAATCCGTCAGTCAACCATTCAGGTGTCAATTGGCCGAGGCACCGAATCACGCCAGCCTTGGGCAACAATTCGTAGTGAGTGATCCGGCTCGCGTAGTCAGCCTCGAGGATCAGCCCGTAGCGAGCCCGCAGCGGCAAAATCTTTTCCGCCGTTTCATGCTGGACCTCGACCCCGCTGGTTTGCTTTCTGAGGCTGTAGATCCGGACTTCGCCCAGTTGCAGCGCCAGGCGATCCGCATTGGGCAAGGATGCAATCAGGCTGGTGATAAGGGTTTGGTAGGCGCCAGTGGTGCGCTGCAAATAATCGGCGAACTCGGTCTCGAACAGCGCCTTCACATCCGGCATTCTGGCCCGGGGCGAGATGACCAGTGGACGGCCTGCGAAGGATTTTCCGGGCGCCGGCCAAGCGGCTTCGGTTTTGATCGTGCGTTGTTCGTCAATCCGAATCCATTGCTTGCCCACGGTCACGCCATCGCCCTCGGTGACGAACCAGGTGTCGTGGCGATCAAACAAACCGGACGCCAACACATCGAGGAAGGAATACACGTCGTAATCCTTGCCTTCGAGATAAGGCGCATCCAGCACACGAGGAAGGTGACGGCCGATCCTCCTCGCGAGCTTTCGACCGTCCGCGAGGAACGCCACTTTGCCGAAGATCTTTTCCATTTCTCTTTGTGCAATGTTCAGACGCTGCACGGGTGCTTCGTTCAACTGCTTGACGGCTTTGTCGATTTCATCCGTGTATTTGTCTAACTGGGCCAGCGCTGTTTCAACATCGTTATGTGTGTATTGTTCGCGAGGTTTGGCGGCAATCACCGCATAGGTTTCTGCCCAGTCCAGTGTTGGTTGAAGTTTGGCCAGGGCAATGTCAGCCGTTCGGTCTTCGGTGGTACTTTCTGCCAGCGCAATCGGCAGGTTGACCAGTTGCTGGAACGTCAGACTCTCGAGCAATCGGTGATCAATGAACTTGATCAAGTTCACCCCCGTCACAAAGTTGACCCAGACGATCGAACTTCTGTAGGAAATATCATCGGGAATATCCCGCACACGAAACTCGGCAGGCCATTGCCGCAGGAATAATCGCGCAATCACAACAGCCTCTTTCTCGCAGGCTGCACGGTGCGTGGTTATAAGGTGTTGTTCAAATTCGTGACGAATAGTCTGATAACTTTTCCCCCAGTTTGTCTGCGCCTGCCAGGCATAACCGGCAATCGCCGAGGAGTTTTCATCACTCGGTTCACTGAGCCATAGTTGCAAGGCCTGGGCGACCAGTTGTGTGCGAACCATTGGCGAAGTCTCTTCACCGGGAGCGGCCCCGTACCATCCCATGGTTAGTAACAGCAGTGTGCTCAATCGTTGCGCTTCGGCGTTGTGCAAAATCTTTTGCAAGTAAACAGTAGGCGTGGCCCGAACTTGCTCCAACGTTGCGTCACCAAGTACTTCATTGGCCAGCCAGGTCAGGGGCGAGGTATGGCTTGGCGGGATAAACGCTGTCACGGTTTCGATTATTTCCTTGCGGACAATCTCGGTGTGCACCTGTTGTATATCGACTTTGGTCGGCTCGGCAGATTCTCGCCGGCTCGCGCGAAATGCGCTGCGATCCTTATCAGTGGGCCGGCGTCTGAGCGCGAGGATATTGAAGTCGTCTTCGAGTCGCAGATGATGGCTGGCGATTTTTTCCTGCACATGCTGGATCGCGGCGGGGTGCTGTTGCGGGTGTCTGGGCGTCCAAGGTGCCAGGCCGTAAAACCTGCACATCCTTTCCAGGCTGACCATTTGATTGGAATTGATCTGCCCGCCCAATAAAGAAGCCGCGCGTTCGATTCGAGGTTTCAGCACTTGCCAACTGGCTTGCTCGGTCAATGGCAAAGTGACTTTGCTGCCATCCTCCATCCAGCCTCGGTACACGTATTTGCCGTTCTCCAGCGTAACGCTCAGGTCACCCTGTTTGATCTGCCGTCGGCTGCACATGTCGATGTAGGGTCTGTCGCGCAGCAGGTTCCACAGCGCATTAAGCCCGTCCTCGCTGACCCGGCGCAGCGGTGAAAAGGCCCCGATCATCAGCGGATTGGCGAGGTGCACAACGCTGGGCGGCTCGTTCATCGCGGACAGTATCAGTTGGTAGTCGTGCAGCTGGCCGGTATGCAGTTGCGCCTCGGTGGGAAAAGTGGGCGGGAACAGGCCACTGGGAGTGATGGTTTGCATGAGCGTCCTTGTCTTGATCGTTGGTCAGAGGGGCGGCGGCGGGATTAGGTGCAATTACAAACGATCGGAGGACGGCGCTGGCGGTACATAGTTATCGCGGCAGACGTTATCGAGTTGGAATTTCTGCGCAGCGCTGTTGACCAAGTTTTGCCCCATCTACGCTCAACAAACGTCATTTATGGGGAACTGACCACATCGTGAGCAGCGGCTTCCTTGCGAGGAGTGCGAACGCCTCCTAGTCTTGCGACAGTGGTCGGATCTGGATGATGATCAGGCAGTACCTATGCAAGGGACCTCATGAAGCCAAACCGGACTCTCGGAACGCCGCGATTGTTGGGCATCGTCTGGCCGTTTATTGCCGTTGTGCTGTTTCAGGCGTTGCTGGGTGGCGTCAGCCTTTATGTGCTGTCGGCCGTTCGCGGCTATGTCGCCGGTGAAAGCCTGTGGTCCAAGGGCCAGAAAGACGCGATCTATTACCTCAACCTCTACGCCGACAGCCGCGACGAGGCGATCTACCTCAAATACCAGAATGCGCTGACCGTGCCTCAAGGTGGGCATGAGCTGCGCCTGGCGCTCGATAAACAACCGCCGGACCTCGACGCCGCGCGGGTCGGCATTCTCAAGGGCGGCAATCATCCTGACGACGTCGCCAGCGTGATCTGGCTGTACCTCAACTTTCGGCATTTCAGTTACCTGGAAAAAGCCATCGACCGCTGGAAGGTCGGCGATGCCTATCTGGTGCAGCTGGACAACGTCGCGCAGCAAATGCACCAACGCGTACTGAATGACCAGGCCAGCGCCGCCGATATCCAGCGCTGGAAAGCGCAGATTTTCGCCATCAATGACGCCGTCACCCCGGCCGCCCGGGCTTTCAGCGATGCGCTGGGCGAAGGGTCGCGGTTGATTCTGCGCTTGCTGCTGGTGACCAACCTGGCCACAGCGCTGGGGCTGATCGTGCTGGCGTTGCTGCGCACCCACAAGTTGCTCAAGCAGCGCCACGCTTTCGCCGACGCGCTGCAACTGGAAAAAGAACGCGCGCAAATCACCCTGCAGTCCATCGGCGACGGCGTGATTACCACCGACGTCGACGGCGCGATTGCCTACATGAACCCGGCCGCCGAGGCGCTGACGCACTGGAAAGCCGAACAAGCGACCGGTCTGCCATTGGCGGCGCTGTTCAATCTGCTCGACGAGAATGCGCAGACTGACGGCTTCACGTTGATCGAAAGAATTTTGAGCGGCCAGCTCAGCGGCGGCAGCGAGCACTCGAAACTGCTCCAGCGCCTCGACGGCAGCACCGTTTCGGTGACCTTGGTGGGCGCGCCGATCAGCAACGCCGGCAAGGTCAGCGGCACGGTCCTGGTGCTGCACGACATGACGCAGGAGCGGCAATACATCGCCAATCTGTCGTGGCAAGCGACCCACGACGCTTTGACCGGGCTGGCCAATCGTCGCGAGTTCGAGTATCGCCTGGAGCAGGCGCTGCACAATCTGACGCGCCAGACCGGGCGCCATTCGCTGATGTTCCTCGACCTCGATCAGTTCAAGCTGGTCAACGACACCAGCGGCCATGCGGCGGGAGACGAGCTGCTGCGGCATATCTGCGTATTGTTGCAATCGGATCTGCGCGAAGGTGACACCCTGGCGCGGCTGGGCGGCGACGAGTTCGGCATTTTGCTGGAAAACTGCGCGCCGGAAGCCGCGGAGAAAATCGCCGAAGTGCTGCGCCAGACCGTGCAAAACCTGCATTTTGTGTGGAAGGGCCGGCCATTCCTGACCACAGTAAGCATCGGCCTGGTGCATGTGGCGCAAACCCCGACCACCCTCGAAGCCTCGCTGCGCGCCGCCGATATGGCCTGTTACATGGCCAAGGAAAAGGGCCGCAACCGGGTTCAGGTCTACCATGCCGATGATTCGGAACTGTCGATGCGCTTCGGCGAAATGGCTTGGGTGCAGCGCTTGCACATGGCGCTGGAAGAGAACCGCTTCTGTTTATACGCCCAGGAAATTGCCCCGTTGGGGCATACCGAGAAGGCTGGCGGACATATAGAAATACTCTTGCGCCTGCATGACGAAGCCGGGCGCATGATACTTCCCGACAGTTTCATTCCGGCCGCTGAACGTTATGGTTTGATGACATCGCTGGATCGTTGGGTTGTCGAGAATGTATTCAAGATCATCGCGCAATGTATAGCGCAACAACATAAGGCGCCGTTAGCCATGTGTGCGATTAATCTGTCAGGCATTACTATCGGAGATGAGGCGTTTTTGCACTTCCTGCGTGAACAGTTTGTTACTTACGCTATTCCTCCTGAAATGATTTGTTTTGAAATTACCGAAACCAGCGCTATTGCGAATTTGGCGAGTGCGATCAGATTTATTAATGAACTCAAAGGTTTAGGCTGCCACTTTTCACTGGATGACTTTTGCGCCGGAGTGTCTTCATTCGCTTACTTGAAACATTTACCTGTAGACTTCCTGAAGATCGACGGGAGTTTCGTTAAGGACATGTTGGACGACCCGATTAACCGGGCAATGGTCGAAGTGATTAACCATATCGGCCATGTCATGGGTAAGCGCACTATCGCCGAGTTTGTCGAGACACCGCAGATCGAGCAGGCACTGCTCGAGATTGGTGTTGATTACGCTCAAGGGTATGTAATCGAACGCCCGCAATTGTTTACCTGCGACAGTTTGCTAAGTCGTCCGGCCAGACCGCAACCGCTGTTGTTCAAGGCGCCTGGCACGTTCCGTTGAACATCTCTCGTTGATCTGACAATCACAATCAAAAGGAGCCGAACAGTGATCGATACATTCAACCGAACCGGACCACTCATGGAAGCTGCGAGTTACCCAGCCTGGGCACAGCAACTCATCGAGGATTGCAGCGAGAGCAAGCGCCGGGTAGTCGAACACGAACTGTATCAGCGCATGCGAGACAACAAACTCAGCGCCAGGACCATGCGTCAGTACCTCATCGGTGGCTGGCCAGTTGTCGAGCAGTTCGCGTTGTATATGGCACAAAACCTCACCAAGACCCGCTTTGCCCGCCATCCCGGCGAAGACATGGCGCGGCGCTGGCTGATGCGCAACATTCGCGTCGAACTCAACCACGCCGATTACTGGGTGCACTGGAGCCGTGCTCACGGGATCAGCCTGGAAGATTTGCAGGCACAGCAAGTTGCCCCGGAACTGCACGCGTTGAGCCATTGGTGTTGGCACACCAGTTCGTCGGATTCGCTGATCGTGGCGATTGCCGCGACCAACTACGCGATTGAAGGCGCGACCGGCGAGTGGTCGGCAGTGGTTTGTTCCAGTGGCGTCTATGCAGCGGCGTTCCCGGAAGAGGATCGCAAGCGCGCGATGAAATGGCTGAAGATGCACGCTCAGTACGACGATGCCCACCCGTGGGAAGCGCTGGAAATCATCTGCACCCTGGCCGGGATGAACCCGAGCAAGTCACTGCAAGTGGAATTGCGCCAAGCGGTGTGCAAGAGCTACGACTACATGTTCCTGTTCCTTGAACGCTGCATGCAGCTGGAACATGCCGAACGTTCGTCGGTAAGCCGTGAGCGAATGGCGCTGGTCGAAGGCTGAGCTTAGCGTCACCGCAAGCAACTGTGGGAGCGAGCTTGCTCGCGATGCAGACAACTCGGTGTAAGCGGCATACCGAGTTATCGTTCATCGCGAGCAGGCTCGCTCCCACATTGATGTGTGCGGCTGCCGAAGACTCAGCCCGCCATCGCCAGGCGATTACGCCCCTCGCGCTTGGCCACGTACAGCGCGCTGTCTGCGCGACGCAGCAAGCTTTCGGCGGATTCGCCGGGCAGCAACGTCGAGCAACCGAGGCTGACGGTCAGGTCGATCATCTGCCCATCGGCGAGATATTCCTGAGCCTGCGCGGCAAAGCGCAAGCGCTCGCCGACCATCGCTGCTGCCTCACGGGGCGTGTTGGACAGCAGTATCAAAAACTCCTCACCGCCAAAACGGAACACCATGTCGACATTGCGCAACTGGCTTTTGATCGAGGCTGCGACGGCTTTGAGCACTTCATCACCAGCGCTGTGGCCGTGGCTGTCGTTGACGCGTTTGAAGTGGTCGATATCGAGCATCAGCAACGACAACGGCTGCATATGCCGGCGGGCCATTTCAATTTCGCGTTGCAGCGTCTGGTCCATGGCGACGCGGTTGCCGGTGCCGGTCAGCGGATCGCGCAGAGCGCTCTGGGTCGCCGCGCGGTAGAGCAGGGCGTTGCGCATCGGGAACAGCAGCGCCGACAGCAACGATTCCAGATGACCTTGTTCCTGCTCGCTGAAACGCTGATTGCGGCGGAACACCAGTTCACCCAAATGCTCGCCTTCGTGGCTGAGGTTATAGCTGACGGTATGGTGACCGCGCTGACCGAATTCCAGGCGCAAATCGCTGGTCTGGTGGCGGTAACTCAAAGCATCCAGCGGCACGAGGCGCTGAATTTCGCGAAAGAACAGGCCCAGAATGCGTTGTGGCTCAAGGCTGGTCTGCAATTGCAAACCCAGTTGCTGGCGCAATTGCGCAAGGCTGACCGGCCGTTCCAGAAGCGCAGGCTGTTGACCGAAGCCCAGGCGTTGCAATTTCGCACGATCGAAGTCAATTGCGTTGGTCTGGGATGGAGATTTCATATGGCGTGAGCCCCTAAGCAGTAAGGCTGTCTTACAGGCTGGGTGAGAGCGGCTTTGGGCTGCGCGTCATACTGGTCCGTCAGTCCCGTAGGACATTTGGTACGAGTCTAGTCCGCTTTATCGACGATAAGGAACCTATCGATTTCTGCGCCAATTCCAACTGCTTTCACACGTCTGTCTGAACAAATTAGAGCGAAAGTCGTGCCATTCAGTTCACTCGAATAAAAGCCGTTAAAAATCATGGAATTACGGCGTCTAGCTAAAATGGGCGGGAGAAATTGCGGCAGTTGTTTGACTTGGAAATGCGAAAGTTACGACGATTGTCGTGTGCCGCGACGGATAAATGCCGCGGCACAAAGCGACGTGCGGGAGTTACTGACGGTATATCGGGGGCAATCGAGGGTTATTGCGCGTTGAACGCCTGGCCATTGATGCCCGTGCTGTCCGGACCCATCAGGTACAGGTAGACCGGCATGATCTCCTCGGGCGTCGGGTTGTTCAGCGGATTTTCCCCCGGATAAGCCTGGGCGCGCATGCTGGTGCGGGTGGCACCGGGGTTGATGCTGTTGGAGCGCACGGGGGCGACGGTATCGACTTCATCGGCGAGCGTTTGCATCAGCCCTTCGGTGGCGAATTTCGACACGCCGTAAGCGCCCCAATACGCGCGGCCCTTGCGCCCGACGCTGCTGGAGGTGAACACCACCGAAGCGTCCTGGGACAATTTGAGCAACGGCAGCAGAGTGCTGGTGAGCATGAACATCGCGTTGACGTTGACGTGCATCACGCGCATGAAGTTTTCGCCGGACAACTGCTCGATCGGCGTGCGCGGACCAATGATCGACGCGTTGTGCAGCAGGCCATCGAGGTGGCCGAACTCGGTTTCGATCATCGCTGCCAGCTCATCGTATTGATGCGGCAGGGCAGTTTCGAGGTTGAACGGGATAACCGCCGGTTGCGCATGGCCAGCCGCTTCGATTTCGTCGTAGACCTGAGTCAGGTTGGCTTCGGTCTTGCCCAGCAACAACACGGTCGCGCCGTGGGCGGCATAGGCCTTCGCCGCAGCGGCGCCGATGCCACGGCCAGCGCCAGTCACCAGAATGACCCGGCCCTTGAGCAATTCGGGGCGAGCGGAATAATCAAACATGAAAAAACCTCAACAAATCAGAAAGCGACTTAACAGCTGCACAACGCGCTGTCCAACACCTTGCGCAGCTCCAGCGGATGATCGACCACCACGTCCGCGCCCCAGTGCCGCGGGTTATCGTCCGGGTGGATGTAGCCAAATGTCACCGCCGCGGTCTTGGTCCCGGCATCGCGGCCCGACTCGATATCACGCAAGTCATCGCCGACAAACAACACACTCGCCGGATCGAGGTCGAGCATCTTGCACGCGAGAATCAACGGCTCCGGATCCGGCTTGCTGTTCTTCACATGGTCCGGGCAGATCAGCACTGCCGAGCGCTCGGCCAAGCCCAGTTGCTGCATGATCGGTTCGGCAAAACGCAACGGCTTGTTGGTGACTACGCCCCAGATCAGATTGGCTTTCTCGATGTCGGCCAACAATTCGCCCATGCCATCGAACAGCTTGCTATGCACCGCGCAACCGACGAGGTAGCGCTCGAGGAACTCCAGGCGCAATTCCTCGAAACCCGGCGATTCCGGGTCCATCGAAAACGTCACCGCGACCATGGCTTTCGCGCCGCCGGAGATCTCGTCGCGAATGTGTTTGTCGTTCATCGGCGGCAAACCACGATCAGCGCGCATTGCCTGGCAGATGGCAATGAAGTCCGGCGCGGTGTCGAGCAGGGTGCCGTCCATGTCGAAAAGGACTGCTCTGATTCGCATCGGCTTACTCCTCGCGCAGGGTCTGGATCATGTAATTGACGTCGACGTCCGGCGCCAGTTTGTAGTGTTTGGTCAGCGGGTTGTACGTCAGGCCGATGATGTCCTTGACGGTCAGGCCGGCCATGCGGCTCCAGGCACCAAGCTCGGAAGGGCGGATGAATTTCTTGAAGTCGTGGGTGCCGCGCGGCAACAACTTCATGATGTATTCGGCGCCGATAATCGCGAACAGGTAGGCCTTCGGGTTGCGGTTGATCGTGGAGAAGAACACCTGGCCGCCCGGTTTGACCATCTTGAAGCAGGCGCGGATTACCGAGGACGGGTCCGGCACGTGCTCGAGCATTTCCAGACAAGTGACCACGTCGAACTGCTCGGGCATTTCTTCGGCCAGTGCTTCGGCGGTGATCTGGCGGTATTCGACGGTCACGCCGGATTCCAGTTGATGCAATTGCGCAACGGCCAGCGGCGCTTCGCCCATGTCGATGCCCATGACCGTGGCGCCGCGCTGAGCCATGGCTTCGCTGAGGATGCCGCCGCCGCAACCGACGTCGAGGACTTTCTTGCCGGCCAGATTGACCCGTTCGTCAATCCAGTTGACCCGCAGCGGGTTGATGTCGTGCAGCGGTTTGAACTCGCTTTCGCGGTCCCACCAGCGATGGGCCAGGGCTTCGAATTTGGCGATTTCGGCGTGGTCGACGTTGCTCATGGTTTAAATCCTCTAAAACTTGAAAAATCCTGTTTGCCCCCGGTGTTTGACCGAGGTGCTTACGATTCGGTGTGGCCGCTGATGCGTTGGCCCCAGGCCTTGGCCGTGGCGCAGAGTTGTGCTTCATCCAGGCGCGTCAGGCGTTTGTCGTCGAGCAATTGCTTGCCGGCAACCCACAGGTGTTTCACGCAGTCGCGGCCGGTGGCGTATATAAGCTGCGAAACCGGGTCGTAGATCGGTTGCTGCGCCAGGCCCGACAGGTCGAACGCAACAATGTCCGCAGCCTTGCCGATTTCCAGCGAACCAACGTCAGCCTCGATCCCGAGGGCGCGGGCGCCGTTGAGCGTCGCCATGCGCAACGCGCGATGGGCGTCGAGCGCGGTGGCTGAACCGGCGACCGCTTTGGCCAGCAACGCGGCGGTGCGGGTTTCGCCCAGCAGGTCGAGGTCATTGTTGCTGGCCGCGCCGTCGGTGCCGATGGCAACGTTGACGCCGGCCTGCCACAGACGCTCAACCGGGCAGAAGCCGCTGGCGAGTTTCAGGTTCGACTCCGGGCAATGAATCACATTGGTGTTGCTTTCTACCAGCAGGGCCAGGTCTTCATCGCTGATCTGGGTCATGTGAACCGCCTGAAAGCGCGGCCCGAGCAGGCCCAGGCGACCCAGCCGGGCCAGCGGACGCTCACCGCGCTGTTCCACCGCTTGCTGCACTTCGAAAGCGGTTTCGTGGACGTGCATGTGAATCGCCGCGTCCAGCTCTTCGGCGATCACACGGATTTTCTCGAGGTTTTCATCGCCCACGGTGTACGGCGCGTGAGGGCCGAAAGTGATTTTGATGCGCTCGTGGTGCTTGAGGTCGCCGAACAACTCGACGCCCTGACGAATGGCTTCATCCGCCGAAGCCGCGCCGGGGATCGGAAAATCGAGGATCGGAATGGCGATTTGCGCGCGAATGCCGCTGTTGTGCACGCGCTCGCTGGCAACCTTCGGGAAGAAATACATGTCTGAGAAGCAGGTGATGCCGCCCTTGATCTGCTCGGCGATTGCCAGGTCGGTGCCATCGCGGACGAACGCTTCATCGACCCACTTGGCTTCCGCTGGCCAGATGTGGTTTTCCAGCCAGGTCATCAACGGCAGATCGTCGGCCAGGCCACGGAACAGCGTCATCGCGGCGTGGCCGTGAGCGTTGATCAGGCCCGGGGCGAGCAGCACGTCCGGCAACTCGCGCACTTGCGTGGCGTTACACTTCAGCGCTTCGGCACGCGGGCCGATAAACACGATGCGACCGTCGCGGATGCCCAAGCCATGTTCTTTGAGGACCACGCCAGCGGGTTCGACGGGTACCAGCCAGGTCGGCAGCAATAATAAGTCGAGCGCAACGGCAGGTTTCGGCATCGAGGGTCGGTTCCAGTGCTTTTGTAAAGGATGGCGAAGTATACCCGAGCGTCTTCGCCGGGGGATCGCTATAATCGGCGGCTTTTGTTCATGAGTGCGGGGTGTGGGATGCGCGATCGACTGTTGGCTGCGGAGAAGGTGAAGGCCATCGATTGGCGTGATGGCGCCCTGTACTTGCTGGATCAGCGGATTCTGCCGTTCGAGGAAACCTGGATTGCTTACACCAGCGCCGCCGGCGTGGCCGAGGCTATCCGCTCGATGGTGGTGCGCGGCGCCCCGGCGATCGGCATCAGTGCCGCGTACGCCATGGTGCTGTCGGCGCGCGCGCGGATTGCCGAGGGCGGCGACTGGCAGGCCGAGTGGGAAGAGGATTACGCGTTGCTCGCCGATTCGCGTCCGACCGCGGTCAATCTGTTCTGGGCGCTCGGTCGCATGCGTGATCGCCTGGATCGCTTGAAGGAAGATGCCGATCCACTGGCCGCGCTGGAAGCGGAAGCCATCGCGATTCATGAAAGTGATCGCGAAGCCAACCTGACCATGGCGCAACTCGGCGTCGATTTGATCCGCAAACATCAGGGCAACGCCCAGGCCATCCTCACCCACTGCAATACCGGCGCCCTTGCTACTGGCGGCTTCGGCACAGCGCTGGGGGTGATTCGCGGGGCGTTCATCGAAGGCATGGTCGAGCGCGTCTACGCCGATGAAACCCGTCCATGGCTGCAAGGTTCGCGGCTGACTGCGTGGGAATTGGCCAACGAAGGCATCCCGGTGACGCTGAATGCCGACTCCGCCGCCGCGCATATCATGAAGACCAAAGGCATCACTTGGGTGATCGTCGGCGCCGACCGCATTACCGCGAATGGCGATGTGGCGAACAAGATCGGCACCTACCAACTGGCGGTCAGCGCCATGCACCACGGCGTGCGCTTCATGGTGGTGGCGCCGAGTTCGACCATCGACATGAACCTCGCCAGTGGCGACGACATCCCGATTGAAGAGCGCGATGGCAGCGAATTGCTCAGCGTTGGCGGCCAGCGGGTCGGCGCGGAAGTCGAGGCGTTCAACCCGGTGTTCGATGTGACGCCGGCGGACCTGATCGATGCAATCGTCACCGAGAAGGGCATCGTCGAGCGCCCGGATACCGCGAAAATGGCCCAATTGATGTGCCGCAAGCGTCTGCATTGACGGTATTTGTTGTCAGCTAAAACCGCCTTCGCGAGCAAGCTCGCTCCCACAGTTGATCGAGGTGTGGCCGCAATGTTCGGCTCAACCGGGATTAAATGTGGGAGCGAGCTTGCTCGCGAAGGGGTCCTGTGGCCAGTAAACACGTTGGATCTTATCCCCGAATCTGCATTCACCGCGGCTCTAAGCTTCTCTCGTCCCCGTTGAGCCTGTCACCGGTCAACTTACTATGCTCCATGCGCATCAGGGGGATAGGTGCGTGGCGGCCTTTGTGATAACATCCGGCGTTTTCCGAGGCAGTCCCACGGGGTTGTCTTTACTGCGCAGATCCATGGCATAACTCGTTGATTTGTCGTAAGTCGGCGCCGGGCACTCAGCCTGCGTCGGCGAGCTTCGTTCGTCCCATATGGATGTGACGAAGTTTCACCAGAAAAAGGAATCAGGCTTCTCATGGGCGAACTGGCCAAAGAAATCCTCCCGGTCAATATCGAAGACGAGCTGAAGCAGTCCTACCTCGACTACGCGATGAGCGTAATTGTCGGGCGGGCACTGCCGGATGCGCGCGATGGCTTGAAGCCCGTGCACCGGCGTGTGCTGTTCGCGATGAGCGAGCTGGGCAACGACTTCAACAAGCCGTACAAGAAATCTGCCCGTGTTGTCGGTGACGTGATCGGTAAGTATCACCCGCACGGTGATACCGCGGTGTACGACACCATCGTTCGGATGGCGCAGCCATTCTCGCTGCGCTACCTGCTGGTAGACGGTCAGGGCAACTTCGGTTCGGTGGACGGCGACAACGCCGCTGCCATGCGATACACCGAAGTGCGCATGACCAAGCTGGCGCACGAGCTGCTGGCTGACCTGCATAAAGAAACCGTGGACTGGGTGCCGAACTACGACGGCACCGAAATGATCCCCGCGGTCATGCCGACGCGTATTCCCAACCTGTTGGTCAACGGCTCCAGCGGTATCGCCGTGGGCATGGCGACCAACATCCCGCCGCACAACCTCGGTGAAGTCATCGATGGTTGCCTGGCGCTCATCGACAACCCTGAGTTGACCATCGATGAGCTGATGCAATACATCCCTGGTCCGGACTTCCCGACCGCCGCGATCATCAACGGTCGCGCCGGCATCATCGAAGCCTACCGCACCGGTCGCGGGCGCATTTACATGCGCGCCCGCTCGATGATCGAAGACATCGACAAAGTCGGTGGTCGCCAGCAGATCGTCATCACCGAACTCCCTTACCAGCTCAACAAGGCGCGTCTGATCGAGAAGATCGCCGAGCTGGTTAAAGAGAAGAAGCTTGAAGGCATCACCGAACTGCGCGACGAGTCCGACAAGGACGGTATGCGCGTTGTGATCGAGCTGCGTCGTGGCGAAGTGCCTGAGGTGATCCTCAACAACCTCTACGCCCAGACCCAGCTGCAAGCGGTGTTCGGTATCAACATCGTTGCGCTGATCGACGGCCGTCCGCGGATCCTCAACCTCAAGGATCTGCTGGAAGCGTTCGTTCGCCACCGTCGCGAAGTCGTTACCCGCCGTACCGTGTTCGAACTGCGCAAAGCCCGCGAACGTGGGCACATCCTTGAAGGTCAAGCGGTTGCCCTGTCGAACATCGACCCGGTTATCGCCCTGATCAAAGCATCGCCGACGCCGTCGGAAGCCAAGGAAGCGCTGATCAAGACTGCGTGGGAATCGTCCGCTGTAGTCGCAATGGTTGAGCGCGCCGGTGCCGATTCCTGCCGTCCGGAGACCCTGGACCCGCAATACGGTCTGCGCGAAGGCAAGTACTTCCTGTCGCCGGAACAGGCTCAAGCCATTCTCGAACTGCGTCTGCACCGCTTGACCGGTCTGGAACATGAAAAGCTGCTGGCCGAGTATCAAGAGATCCTCAACCAGATCGGCGAACTGATCCGCATCCTCAGCAGCGCCGTGCGCCTGATGGAAGTGATCCGCGAAGAGCTGGAAGTGATCCGCGCCGAATACGGCGACGTGCGCCGCACCGAAATTCTCGATGCCCGTCTCGACCTGACCCTGGGTGACATGATCCCGGAAGAAGAGCGCGTCGTGACCATCTCCCACGGTGGCTACGCCAAGACCCAGCCATTGGCTGCGTACCAGGCTCAGCGTCGTGGCGGTAAAGGCAAATCGGCGACCGGCGTCAAGGATGAGGACTACATTGCTCACCTGCTGGTTGCGAACAGCCACACCACGCTGCTGCTGTTCTCCAGCAAAGGCAAAGTGTACTGGCTGAAAACCTACGAAATCCCGGAAGCGTCCCGCGCTGCCCGTGGTCGTCCGTTGGTTAACCTGTTGCCGCTGGGCGATGGTGAATACATCACCACCATGCTGCCGGTCGACGAATACACCGAAGGTCACTTCATCTTCATGGCTACCGCCAACGGCACCGTGAAGAAGACCCCGCTGGAATCCTTCAGCCGTCAGCGCAGCGTTGGCTTGATCGCGCTGGAGCTGGATGAAGGCGACGTGCTGATTTCCGCTTCCATCACCGATGGTGCTCGCGAAGTCATGCTGTTCTCCGACGGCGGCAAGGTTACGCGCTTCAAGGAAACCGACGTTCGTGCCATGGGCCGTACCGCTCGCGGTGTGCGCGGCATGCGTCTGCCGGAAGGGCAGAAGCTGATTTCGATGCTGATCCCGGAAGAAGGCAGCCAGATCCTCACCGCTTCGGCGCGTGGTTACGGCAAGCGCACGGCGATCACCGAATTCCCTGAGTACAAACGTGGCGGTCAGGGCGTTATCGCCATGGTCAGCAACGACCGTAACGGCCGTCTGGTCGGTGCGGTCCAGGTGCTTGATGGCGAGGAAATCATGCTGATTTCCGACCAGGGCACACTGGTTCGTACTCGCGTCGACGAAGTCTCCAGCCTGGGTCGAAACACCCAAGGCGTGACCCTGATCAAACTTGCCAGCGACGAAAAGCTGGTCGGTCTTGAGCGGGTTCAGGAGCCATCGGAAGTCGAGGGCGAAGAGCTTGAAGGTGAAGGCCTCGACGGTGAAGACGGCGAAGCAGGTGCAGTGTTCGACGGCGAGGTCGTGAACGACGACGCTGCCGAGGACCAGCAGCTCGACGCCGCTGCCGACGAAGAACCGCAGGAATAAGCGGACAAACAGGGGGCGGATGAGAATTCGCCCCCTTGTTGTTTGTCCCGTATGAAAATATCGACACCCATGGAGATCCGTGTGGGTGCCGGGCTTTTGTGGCGAGGGGGCTTGCCCCCGTTGAGGTGCGAAGCGCCCCTGAAACCAGTCGCCGTTATCTTGTATAAGAACGTGGTGACCGGTTGGCGATTGCTTCGCAATCGAACGGGGGGCAATCCCCCTCGCCACAGTCGAGCCCGCTCCCGCATTGAATGTGTCGACTGACAAGTTTGCATGACCCACCAAATCAGAGCGAGATTGGATGTGAGCAAGAGAGCCTATAACTTCTGTGCCGGTCCTGCGGCGCTGCCTGAAGCTGTCCTGAAACGCGCTCAGGGCGAACTCCTCGATTGGCACGGCAAAGGCCTGTCGGTCATGGAAATGAGCCATCGCAGCGATGAGTTCGTGTCCATTGCCACCAAAGCCGAGCAGAATCTGCGTGATCTGCTGAATATCCCTTCGAACTACAAAGTGCTGTTCCTGCAGGGCGGCGCCAGTCAGCAATTTGCCCAGATTCCGCTGAACCTGCTCCCGGAAAGCGGCACCGCCGACTATATCGATACCGGTATCTGGTCGCAGAAAGCCATCGAAGAAGCCTCCCGTTACGGCCACGTCAATGTCGCCGCGACTGCCAAGCCTTACGACTATTTCGCGATTCCCGGCCAGAACGAGTGGAACCTGTCGAAAGACGCGGCTTACGTTCATTACGCGCCGAACGAAACCATCGGTGGCCTGGAGTTCCAGTGGATTCCGGAAACCGGCGATGTTCCGCTGGTCGCCGACATGTCTTCTGACATTCTTTCGCGTCCGGTGGACATCTCGCGCTTCGGCATGATCTACGCCGGCGCGCAGAAAAACATCGGCCCGAGCGGCATCGTCGTCAACATCGTTCGCGAAGACCTGCTGGGTCGCGCGCGCTCGCTGTGCCCGACCATGCTCAACTACAAAGTCGCGGCCGATAACGGCTCGATGTACAACACCCCGCCAACGCTGGCGTGGTACTTGTCCGGTCTGGTGTTCGAATGGCTGAAAGAGCAGGGTGGCGTTGAAGCCATCGGCAAGCTCAACGAAGTCAAACAGCGCACTTTGTACGATTTCATCGACGCCAGCGGCTTGTACAGCAACCCGATCAACAAGTCGGACCGCTCGTGGATGAACGTGCCGTTCCGTCTGGCCGACGACCGTCTGGACAAGCCATTCCTTGCCGGTGCCGACGAACGCGGGCTGCTGAACCTCAAGGGTCACCGCTCCGTGGGCGGCATGCGCGCCTCCATCTATAACGCCGTCGATATCGTTGCGGTCAACGCGCTGATTTCGTACATGGCAGAGTTCGAGAAGGAACATGGTTAATGTCTGAGCAAGAACTCAAGGCACTGCGCGTGCGCATTGACGCCCTGGACACCAAAGTCCTCGAGCTGATCAGCGAACGTGCACGCTGCGCCCAGGAAGTTGCGCGAGTAAAGATGGCCTCGCTGGCCGAAGGCGAAGTGCCGGTGTTCTATCGTCCCGAGCGTGAAGCTCAGGTGCTCAAGCGCGTAATGGAGCGTAACCAGGGGCCGCTGGGCAACGAAGAGATGGCGCGGCTGTTCCGCGAAATCATGTCTTCGTGCTTGGCGCTCGAACAGCCGCTGAAAGTGGCTTACCTCGGCCCGGAAGGCACGTTTACCCAAGCGGCGGCCATGAAGCATTTCGGCCACGCGGTGATCAGCAAGCCAATGGCGGCGATCGACGAAGTGTTCCGTGAAGTGGCGGCCGGTGCAGTGAATTTTGGCGTGGTCCCGGTGGAAAACTCCACCGAAGGCGCGGTCAACCACACCCTCGACAGCTTCCTCGAACACGACATGGTCATCTGTGGCGAAGTCGAGTTGCGGATTCACCATCACCTGTTGGTCGGTGAAAACACCAAGACTGACAGCATCAGCCGCATCTATTCCCACGCGCAGTCGCTGGCCCAGTGCCGCAAGTGGCTGGACGCGCATTACCCGAATGTCGAGCGCGTCGCGGTTTCCAGCAACGCCGAAGCGGCCAAGCGGGTCAAGGGTGAGTGGAACTCGGCGGCGATTGCCGGCGACATGGCCGCTGGCCTGTACGGGCTGACCCGTCTGGCCGAGAAAATCGAGGATCGCCCGGACAACTCCACGCGATTCCTGATGATCGGCAGCCAGGAAGTGCCGCCGACCGGCGACGACAAAACGTCGATCATCGTCTCGATGAGCAACAAACCCGGCGCACTGCACGAGTTGCTGGTGCCGTTCCACGACAACGGCATCGACCTGACACGGATCGAGACCCGTCCGTCGCGCAGTGGTAAATGGACCTACGTGTTCTTCATCGACTTCGTCGGCCACCACCGCGATCCGTTGATCAAAGGTGTGCTGGAAAAGATCAGCCAGGAAGCAGTGGCACTCAAAGTTCTGGGTTCCTACCCGAAAGCGGTTCTCTAAGGGGTAGCAAGATGAGTGGTGATTTCCTCGCTCTGGCACAGCCGGGCGTGCAACAACTTTCGCCTTACGTTCCGGGCAAACCCGTGGACGAACTGGCGCGCGAACTGGACATCGATCCGGCGAACATCATCAAACTGGCGAGCAACGAAAACCCGTTGGGCGCCAGTCCAAAAGCGCTCGCCGCGATTCGCGACGAATTGGCCGAGCTGACGCGTTACCCGGACGGCAACGGTTTTGCCCTCAAAACCTTGCTGGCCGAGCAGTGCCGCGTCGAGCTTGATCAAGTGACGCTGGGCAATGGCTCCAACGACATTCTGGAACTGGTCGCGCGCGCCTACCTGGCGCCGGGCCTGAACGCCGTATTCAGCGAGCATGCGTTCGCGGTCTACCCGATCGTCACTCAGGCGGTTGGCGCAGACGCGCGGGTTATTCCGGCGAAGGATTGGGGTCACGATCTGCCGGCGATGTTGGCCGCAATCGACGCCGACACGCGCGTGGTGTTCATTGCCAACCCGAACAACCCGACCGGCACCTGGTTCGGCGCCGAGGCGCTGGATGAATTTCTCCAGGACGTTCCGGCCCACGTGCTGGTGGTGCTGGACGAGGCTTACATCGAATACGCCGAGGGCAGCGACCTGCCTGATGGCCTCGATTTCCTCGCGGCATATCCGAATCTGCTGGTTTCGCGCACGTTCTCCAAGGCCTATGGCCTGGCGGCGCTGCGGGTCGGCTATGGTCTGTCGACGCCAGTGGTTGCCGACGTGCTGAACCGCGTGCGCCAACCGTTCAACGTCAACAGCCTGGCCTTGGCCGCTGCATGTGCGGCGTTGCAGGACGCTGACTATCTGGCCGAAAGCCGCCGTTTGAACGAGGCCGGCATGCAGCAACTGCAAGCGGGTTTCCGTGAGCTGGATCTGGGCTGGATTCCGTCGAAGGGCAACTTTATCTGCGTTGATCTCGGTCGTGTTGCGATGCCGGTATTCGAAGGTTTGCTGCGCGAAGGCGTAATCGTGCGTCCGGTGGCCAATTACGGCATGCCGAACCACTTGCGCATCACCATCGGCACGCCGAGCGAAAACACTCGCTTCCTTGAGGCGCTGACCAAGGTTCTGGCTCGTGGTTGATTTCGTTGCACAGCAATCCGCTGAACCGGTGATCGGTCGCCTGGTGGTGGTCGGTCTGGGTTTGATCGGCGGTTCGTTTGCCAAAGGCTTGCGTGAAAGTGGCGTGTGCCGCGAAGTGGTCGGGGTCGATCTGGATCCGCAGTCGCGCAAACTTGCGGTTGAATTGGGTGTGGTGGATCGCTGCGAAGAAGACCTGGCCACCGCGTGCCAGGGCGCTGACGTGATCCAGCTCGCCGTGCCGATTCTTGCCATGGAGAAAATGCTGGTGCGTTTGGCCAGCATGGACCTGGGGCAAGCGATCCTCACCGATGTCGGCAGCGCCAAAGGCAATGTGGTGCGCGCGGCGACCGAAGCGTTTGGCGGCATGCCGACGCGTTTCGTGCCCGGTCATCCGATTGCCGGCTCCGAGCAGAGCGGGGTGGAAGCTTCCAACGCCGAGCTGTTCCGTCGGCATAAAGTGATTTTGACGCCGCTGGATCAGACCGATTCGGCAGCGCTGGCGGTGGTCGACCGCTTGTGGCGCGTTTTGGGCGCCGATGTCGAGCACATGCAGGT
>NZ_MKGS01000149.1:0-48289 GCF_002836905.1 Pseudomonas sp. 43NM1
GCAATTGGCCTCGACTTGCCACTGGACGTGCGCGGCACGGCGTTTCAGGAACGGGTCTGGCAGGCACTGCGTGAAATCCCGGTCGGCAGCACCGCCAGACTGTTCGCGCCGCAGGCCTGGGCCACGGCGCGCACGGCTTTCGGCGAGCCGATACGCAGGGCGATGTCGGCGTAACTGGCGGTGCTGCCGACCGGGATTTCACGCAGTGCCTGCCAGACCCGTTCCTGAAACGCCGTGCCGCGCACGTCCAGTGGCAAGTCGAGGCCAATTGCCGGTGCTTCGATAAACCCCACGACCTGAGCGATCAACTGCTCAAACTCGTGATCAGCGCCGATCAGGTTGGCGCGGCGGAATTTGTCCTGCAGGTCACAGACCAACTGATGTGGATCGTCGCCAAGCAAAATCGCGCAGATCCCGCGTGCGCTTTGCGCCACCAGAATTGCTCCCAGCGAGCATTGCCCGACCGCAAAACGAATGTCGTTGTTCTGGCCCTCGGCGCGGTAATCACCCGGTTTCATCCCCAGCAGGTGATCGGCGGATTCGTAGAACCGGCTATTGGAATTGAAACCTGCGTCGTACAGCGCGTCGGTTACCGAGCCACCGTCGCTCAAGCGTTCACGAACCCGGCGTGAGCGGTGGGCGCTGGCGTAACCCTTGGGCGTCAGACCGGTGACGGCTTTGAATACGCGATGAAAGTGGAAACTGCTTAACCCAGCGGCATCCGCCAGTTGGCTTAGCGCAGGCAAATTTTCCGCCGTTTCGATCTGCCGACACGCCGCCGCGACCGTGGCGGCATGTTGCGCGGCGACCTCGCTTTGGTCCTTCGCTGCGCGTTTGCTCGGGCGGTAACCGGCGGCCTGGGCTTGCTCGGCGGTGTCGAAGAATTCCACGTTCTGCGGTTTCGGCAAGCGCGCGAGGCTGCTCGGGCGGCAATAGATGCCGGTGGTTTTCACCGCGTAGACAAACTGCGCGTCAGCCTTGGGATCGCGCGCGACCACCGCAGCCCAGCGTGGGTCGTTTTCGGTGGAGGGCGTGGTTTTGCTGATGGAGGTGCTCATGGCTTCAGGTCCGTGGACTGGTTTCGCTCAGGTTAATCAGCCGACAGTAAAGCAGCACTCCGGGTCTTGCGGTCAAACTCGCAAACTCATCCGGCGAGCCGAAAAGTGAAGTTGATCCGTTGTTCGCCCAGTTGCGGATGCTGGCCGTCCTTGATCGGCAAAACGCCGTGGTAACGCAAGCGATCAACGCCGCCCCAGACCACCACGTCGCCGTGGAACAACGGCACGCGCTGGGTTTTGTCGCTGCGCTCGAAACCACCAAACTGAAACATCGCCGGCAAGCCCAGTGACACGGAGACGATAGGCGCGGCGTAGGAACCTTCGTTTTTATCCTGATGCAAAGACATCTTCGCCCCAGGGATATAACGATTGATCAGGCAGGAGTCCGGCACAAAGTCAGCAAATCCTGCTTCCTGCGCCGCGGCTTGCGCCAGTTCGAAAAACGCCGGTGGCATGGCTGGCCACGGTTGTCCGGTTTGCGGATCGTGACGCGTGTAACGGTAACCGCTGCGGTCGGTGGTCCAGCCCAGCGCACCGCAACTGCTCAGCGCCACCGACATGGTAAAACCGCCCGGCGTGACCATTTGCCGAAACGGCGCGGCCGACAGCACGGCTTCCAGCGCTGGCAGCAATCGGTCAAGCAGAGGCAGGGCAAAGCCGCGCAGCACGTAGGACTGTTCGCCGATCTGCTCGCGCCGTGGCGTTTGCTGTGGCTCGTCATCAGCGAACAGGTCGAGGGTGGTCGGGCTCATGGTTTCATAACGCATCGTGAAAAATGATTCCAAGGGTATGGCGATTGCCGCTGTGCAGGCGACTGACG
The DNA here is from genome assembly GCF_002836905.1 of Pseudomonas sp. 43NM1. Classification (NCBI taxonomy): domain Bacteria; kingdom Pseudomonadati; phylum Pseudomonadota; class Gammaproteobacteria; order Pseudomonadales; family Pseudomonadaceae; genus Pseudomonas; species Pseudomonas sp. 43NM1. The sequence continues at coordinate 1,879 of NZ_MKGS01000149.1, forward strand.
CCGTGGCGCAGCGTCACTCGGTAATAACCGCGAAGGCCTTTGACCGGGCGCTGGCTGACGGCAAAGATCAGCGCATCTCCTTTGCTCAGGCCAATGACCTGAGGCCGGGACTGCATGCGCGGACGTTGCTCGGTCAACACAAACTCGCCACCGCTGAAGTCTTGCTGCGGCTCTGACAGAAGAATCGCTACTTGCAGTGGGAAAACGTGTTCACCGTACAGGTCCTGATGCAAACAGTTGTAGTCCTGCGCACCGTATTGCAGCAACAACGGAGTAGGGCGCTCCTGACCAGCGGCGTGGCAGCGCTCGATGAATTGCGCGTGACGTTCGGGGAAACGCGTCGGCAAGCTCATGTGTTCGTACCAGCGATTGGCGATCGGCACCAGGCGCGGGTACAGCGTATCGCGTAGCTGACTCACCACGTCGGGCAACGGGTATTTGAAATACTTGTATTGCCCGCGCCCGAAGCCGTGGCGAGCCATCATGACCTGTGAACGGAAGGGCTCCTGTTGGGCGTACAGCGCGCTGATTTCGTCGCACGCCTGATGGCTTAACAGTGAGCGCACAATCGCGCAGCCTTCCTGATCGAGTTGCTGTTCAAGCGCCGGCCAATCCGTCGATTCCACGCAAGTGGGCATGTCGTGACTCCTGAACCGTAGGTTGAGGTGGCCAGACTAGGATGTGTGCGCTGAGCGAACACTCCGGCGCTTGCGCTCGAATTTTGCGGCGGGGCGCGCGGACGTCCAGGTTGTCGCTCCCGGCAATGTTCTGCTGCCACGAACCCTGTGGGAGCGAGGTTGCTCGCGATGAGGGCGTGTCAGTCGACATCAATGCCGCCCGACCCATTGCAATCGCGAGCAAGCTCGCTCCCACAAAGAGTCTTCATCAAGCACGAGAGTTGCGAGTGTTACAGCGCTTTGCTGACAGCGATTTCGCTGATCACGTCGTCGCTCTGGCCATGAATAGCGTCCAGCGCGGCTTTGGCTTCTTCTTCGGTGCCGTCTACAAGTTGGGCAAATTCGAAGCGGCGCTCACCGTTAAGTTTGTATTTGATGACGTACTTGGTCGTTTGGGCCACGGTCATGTCAGGTCTGCCTGTTTGCGTGTGTGGGTGCGGCTCAGCTCAATTTGGTGCTGGAGCGGCGGACGATCTTGATTGAGTGAGTCAAGGTCGGTTTGCGGGTCACGCTGATGGCCTTGCGACTGTTGACCATGTCGATGGTGATGTTCCAGAAACCGGTGCTGGGCGCGGTGATGCGGGCCGGGAACGTATCGAAAGCGCCGCCGTGATAGGTGTGGCGGCCGCCATTTTTGAAGCTGCGGAAATTGGCGTCGTTCATCAAGCGAATGTTGCAGGTTTGCGAGCATTGAATGACGACAATGTCGTCCTCGTTGAGGTGCTCGCGCTGGTGGATAAATTTCATGAGGCGCCTCCAGAAGGGCTTTTTCTACAAAATCAAAACGATAGCAGGACAATTGGCAGAGTTTATCAGCCCGAACGGGTTATTATCCCGCTGTCAGCGCCGTGTTTGACAATTAAAAACGCTTATTCGGAATTCTATGAGCGATAAATGCAACGAGCCCCGGAGAAAAACAGTCTTTACGCTGTCGGAGGGTCTTTATCGGAGGTTTTATATGAAATGGGGTGTCCTGGTTCTGCCGCTTGCCTTGGCGGTGAGTGGTTGTGCAAATGTCGCAGAAATCAACGAGACGCTGCCGACCATGAACGTGATCTCAGGTAAAAAGCCTCACGAGTACGCGCAATGCTTGGTCGAGAAACTCGCCAGCAGCCGTGGTGCCCTGCAGATCGAGCCGCACAAGGAAGGCGTGCAAGTCATCGTTCCAGGCAAGTTGGCCTCCGGCCCGGCCGCCGTGTTTGATATCGAAGACCGCTCCGGCGGCAGTGGTATCAAGCTCCACGAGCGGATGTCCAACGTGCCGGTCCGGCCAAAAGATATCCAGCGCGCCGCTACGGCTTGCATCTCTGGTTAACAGAACGCCGGTTGATCGAGCGCTGGCTGATAGAATGTCGACCGCTAGCCTGATGCCGCCAAAGCCCTGCTTTGGCGGCATCGTCATTTCTGGAGTTGCGCATGAAGCGAGAGCAGATACGGGAACGTCATGCAGAGGGCCATATCTCTGCCACCCACGTGATTCAGAACCCGGCGAATTCGGGGGAATGGATCGTGTTTTTCAAGAAGAGCGCTGGGCGCAGTTACTTCCTGGTGGACGAAAACGATGAAGTCGAATCATTCGCCAGCCTCGACGAGTTGATCGAGACCGTGCGCGGCCTCGGGATCAAATTTGCCGAAATTCACATGTAGTTCTGCTGGTCGTTGCCAATGCAGTTCTGCACGTAGACGCAGCGCGCCTTATTTGCAGACCACCACTACGCTGCGGTTTTTGAAGTTGCCGACATCGACGCCAAGGGTTTTGTCGCTTTCCTTGGTCGAGGGCGTTCCGTCAGTGCCGACGATCCGGTAGCCGGTGCCCGCGCAGGAGTCATCGGCCTTTTCGTAGCAGGTGGCCCAGGAATTGGCTTCGCCGGAGCAGTCGATGGTTAGACCCTGTTCGCCGTTGTTCAGGTAGGTTCGTTCGGAGGTGGCGCAACCGGTGAGCGCCAGTACTGCAATCAGTGCCAGAAATTTGTTCATGTCGTTTTTTTCGTCGTCAGATGATGGGGCTAAGCCTGTGACAGCAGCCGAATGAAAAGGTTATAGCGAATGGCCACTTTGTTGCAGACATCCATAAAAAAGCCCTGCTCGATGGCAGGGCTGCTCGAATCAGCTGCTTATCAGGACTTGTCCTTGCCGCGACGTTTCGGGCCTGCAGGTTGATCCTGCAACACCGATGCCACCTCGATCGCCAGCGCTTCGGTAGGGAAAGGTCCGGCGATATTCTCGCCAGCAACGCTGTCTACCCACCATTGGCCGTCTTTCGCCTGATTGATCAGGTACCCGTTGACACTCTTTGCTACCGACATCTATCTGCCTCGTTGACTGTGTTCAATCGCGCCATGATAGCGCCAAATGCCCTTGACCGGTGCGGATCGGCGTATGGTGGTGCGATTGCCGGTCTGCGCGCAAGCCACGCTTGTGCTATCTATACCCGCGCTCTGTGCTATCAATAAAAGCTTATGGGAACTATCCGCGAGAATATTTCTCTATGATGGCATCGGTTAGCCAGTGCGGGGCATTGTAAGGTGCCTGCAGCCTGATTAGACTGCGCCGAAACCCGAACACACAGCCTTTTCAAGGACTTATATGATCAAGAAATGCTTGTTCCCAGCAGCCGGTTACGGTACTCGCTTCCTGCCAGCGACTAAAGCCATGCCCAAAGAAATGCTGCCGGTGGTAAACAAGCCACTGATCCAGTACGGCGTCGAAGAAGCACTGGACGCTGGGTTGACCGAAATCTCCATCGTGACTGGCCGCGGCAAACGCGCACTCGAAGACCACTTCGACATCAGCTACGAGTTGGAAAACCAGATCAAGGGCACTGACAAGGAAAAATACCTGGTCGGCATCCGTAAGCTGCTCGACGAGTGCTCTTTCTCCTACACTCGCCAGACCGAAATGAAAGGCCTCGGCCACGCAATCCTGACGGGCCGTCCGCTGATCGGCGACGAACCTTTCGCCGTGGTGCTGGCGGATGACTTGTGCGTCAACCTCGGCGGCGACGGCGTCCTGACGCAAATGGTCAAGCTGTACAAACAGTACCGCTGCTCGATCATCGCGATCCAGGAAGTTGATCCGATGGAAACCAACAAGTACGGCGTTATCGCCGGTGACTTGATCGGCGACGACCTGTACCGCGTGCGCAACATGGTTGAAAAACCAGCGCCGGAAGATGCACCGTCGAACCTCGCGATCATCGGTCGTTACATCCTCACGCCGGACATCTTTGACCTGATCCAGCAAACCGATCCAGGCAAGGGTGGCGAAATCCAGATCACCGACGCCCTGATGAAACAGGCGCAAAACGGTTGCGTGATTGCCTACAAATTCAAAGGCAAGCGTTTCGACTGCGGTGGCGCTGAAGGCTACATCGAAGCAACCAACTTCTGTTTCGAGAACTTCTACAAGACTGGCAAGGCTTACTGATAGCGCCGCACCACTTGTATTGAGAAAACCACCTTCGGGTGGTTTTTTCGTTTTCCGCCCGCATATTGTTCGCAGCGTTTGCCCAATGATTGTCTGCAGGTATGCTGATGGCCTGCCGAGGAGATAGAAATGGCCTTTGATTTTGACCTTTATGTAATTGGCGCCGGTTCCGGCGGTGTGCGGGCTGCGCGATTTGCGACGGGTTTTGGCGCGAAAGTCGCCGTGGCGGAGAGCCGTTACCTGGGCGGCACGTGCGTGAACGTTGGCTGCGTGCCGAAGAAGCTGCTGGTCTACGGCGCGCACTTCGCCGAAGACTTCGAGCAATCCTCCGGTTTCGGCTGGACGCTGGGTGAGGCCAAGTTCGATTGGGCGACGCTGATTGCCAACAAGGATCGCGAGATCAATCGCCTCAACGGCATTTATCGCAACTTGCTGGTCAACAGCGGCGTGACCTTGCATGAGGGCCACGCCACGATTGTCGACCCGCACACCGTCGAGATCAACGGCGAGCAATTCACCGCCAAGAACATCCTCATCGCCACCGGCGGCTGGCCGCAGATTCCGGAGATTCCGGGCCACGAGCACGCGATCAGCTCCAATCAGGCGTTCTTCCTCAAAGACCTACCGAAGCGCGTTCTGGTGGTCGGTGGTGGCTACATTGCCGTCGAGTTCGCCGGGATTTTCCACGGCCTCGGTGCCGAAACGACGCTGCTGTACCGCGGCGATCTGTTCCTGCGTGGCTTTGATGGTGCGGTGCGCAAGCATTTGCAGGAAGAGCTGACCAAGCGCGGTATGGACTTGCAGTTCAACGCAGACATCGAGCGTATCGAGAAACTCGCCGATGGCAGCCTGAAAGCGACGCTCAAGGATGGCCGCCAACTGCAAGCAGATTGCATTTTCTATGCGACTGGCCGACGTCCGATGCTCGACAACCTCGGCTTGGAAAACACTGGGGTCAAACTCGACAAGAAAGGCTTTGTTGAAATCGATGAGCAGTATCAGACCGCCGAGCCGTCGATCCTGGCCCTGGGCGATGTAATTGGTCGCGTGCAATTGACGCCGGTGGCGCTGGCCGAAGGCATGGCGGTGGCGCGGCGTTTGTTCAAGCCTGAGCAGTATCGTCCGGTGGATTACAAAATGATCCCGACGGCGGTGTTCAGCTTGCCGAACATCGGCACCGTCGGTTTGACCGAGGAGGAGGCCCGCGAGGCCGGACACGAAGTGGTGATCTACGAAAGCCGTTTCCGGCCGATGAAGCTGACCCTGACCGAATGTCAGGAACGCACGCTGATGAAACTGGTGGTCGATGGCAAGTCCGACAAGGTCTTGGGTTGCCACATGGTCGGCCCCGATGCAGGGGAAATCGTCCAGGGCCTGGCGATTGCGCTGAAGGCCGGCGCCACCAAGCGGGACTTCGATGAAACCATCGGCGTGCATCCAACTGCCGCCGAAGAGTTCGTGACCATGCGCACGCCCGTCGCCGGTTAATCGTCCTTCGCTGCGTCTGGCGCTGACGCAACGACGGCCGCCAGACGCATGCTTTCGCTTTCGTGCAGGCTGGCCTGGGTCTTCGCCAACTCAATTTCCAATGATTGATTGATCTGCGCTTGTTCATCAACGCTCTGTTTCAGCGCCTGACTTTCCAGTAGCGCGATGCGCAAGCGTTCCTGGAGGAGGGTGCGTTCGTTGTCGGCGCGGCTGGCATGTTCGAGCAATTGGTCCTGGCGGTTGTTGGCCTGTTTGAGATGTTCCTGCAACAGACTCAGCTCGCGCAGCGTGCCGCGACTTTCGGTCAGCACGCGTTCGTTATCGCGATGCAATTGCGTGATCTCATCCTGGCGGACGAGGGCGCTTTGCTGGGCCTGACGTAATTCCATCTGAATCTGCTGCACCTGACCTTCGTGCCGACGCTGCTCTTGCTCGCGCTGCTCTTTGACGGCGTTGCGATAGTGCTCCAGCGCGTCGCGGGCGTGCAGATGTTTGTCTTCCAGCGAGTGGATCTGCTCGTCCTTGTCCTTCAGGCGTAATTCGAAATCCGCCAGCGCCTGATTGAGCCCGGCGTTGCGGGTTTGCTCGGTCTGCAGCATCGAGCGGGTTTGCAGCAACGCGTCGGATTCCTGCGTCAGCGCCAGGCTTTGAATCTCGTACTGCTGCTGCAATTCGGTGTTGGCTTCACGCGCTTCATCAAGCTGCGTTTCCAGGGTTTTGCGCTGATGCTCGAACGCTTCGCGGGCCTGATCGATCGGCTCTTGCGCCTGTTCTTTGAGGCGTTGCGCAAGGCGTGAGACCAATCCTGCCAGTTCATCATCAATCGGCTCTGCGACTTCTTCAGTGCGCTGCAGGCCGCCGTCGAGCTCCTTCAGATAGCGATGAATCGTGGTTTTCGAGCCGGTATTGCCCATTTCGATCCGTACTGCGTCGATGCTCGGGTTTTCACCGCGAGCGAGGATCGCCAGACGGGCCGTTTGCACCACTGCTTTGTTTACACCGCCACGAGCCATGTGTTCTCCTACGATTTCGTACTGTGGTACGTACCACTAGAGTACACAGTGTACCATTCAAAATAAAAAGTTAAATACCGAATGTATATGACGCGGGATATACTGGTATTACCCCGTGTGATGAGCTTTCGACACGGTTTTCGCCCGCTAAAGCGGTACGTTTTCAAGAGTTGAGCCCATGACTGATCTGGATCGCTATCTACAGGCCGCCACCCGCGACAACACCCGTCGCAGCTATCGCGCGGCCATTGAGCACTTCGAAGTCAGTTGGGGCGGATTTTTGCCAGCGACCAGCGAGAGCGTTGCGCGTTACCTGGTGGCGCATGCGGGGTTGCTGTCGATCAATACGCTGAAGCTGCGTCTGTCGGCGTTGGCGCAATGGCACAACAGCCAGGGTTTCGCCGACCCGACCAAGGCGCCGGTCGTGCGCCAGGTGTTCAAGGGCATTCGCGCCTTGCACCCGGCGCAGGAAAAACAAGCCGAGCCATTGCAACTGCAGCATCTGGAGCAAGTGGTGGCTTCGTTGGAGCAGGAAGCGCAAACCGCCAAGGTTGAAGGTGATCAGCCCGGATTGCTCAGGGCGCGGCGCGACACGGCGCTGATTCTGCTGGGTTTCTGGCGTGGTTTCCGTAGCGATGAGTTGTGCCGTTTGCAAATCGAGCACGTGAAAGCTGTGGCTCAGTCAGGCATCACGCTGTATCTGCCGCGCAGCAAGAGCGATCGCGAAAACCTCGGCAAGACCTACCAGACGCCGGCCCTGCAGCGTTTGTGTCCGGTGCAGGCATACATCGCCTGGATCACCGAAGCAGCGCTGGTTCGTGGACCGGTGTTTCGCGGCATTGATCGTTGGGGCCATCTGAGCGAGGAGGGGCTGCACGCCAACAGCGTGATTCCGTTGCTGCGCCAGGCGCTGGAGCGCGCCGGCATTGCCGCCGAGCTCTACACCAGTCACTCGCTGCGGCGCGGCTTTGCGACGTGGGCGCATCAGAGCGGTTGGGATTTGAAGTCGTTGATGAATTACGTCGGTTGGAAGGACATGAAATCCGCCATGCGCTACGTCGAAGCCAGCCCTTTTCTGGGGATGACGGCCCTTGCGGAGAAATCCATCGACGCGCCTAAGTAAGTTTTCGTCTATTAATACTACCGGCTAATAGCGAAAACCAATGAGCAGCATGAGGTTTGCCAATGAGCCATCGTGCGTTCGAGTGGGTAGAGTTCACCCCATCAACTTTTCAACCCAACTTTTCAACCCTGACGGAGAGTCACCGATGCCTATCATCAACAGCCAAGTAAAACCGTTTAAAGCAACTGCTTTCAAAAATGGCGACTTCGTACAAGTGTCGGACGCAGACCTGAAAGGCAAATGGTCTGTGGTGTTCTTCTACCCAGCCGACTTCACCTTCGTTTGCCCAACCGAACTGGAAGACTTGGCTGACAACTACGCCGCGTTCCAGAAACTGGGCGTCGAAATCTACAGCGTTTCCACTGACACCCACTTTGCTCATGCTGCCTGGCACAACACTTCGCCAGCCATCGGCAAAATCGAATACACCATGATCGGCGACCCAACCCACGCCATCTCCCGCAACTTCGACGTACTGATCGAAGACGTTGGCCTGGCTGACCGTGGCACCTTCGTGATCAACCCAGAAGGCCAGATCAAAATCGTTGAGCTGAACGACGGCGGTGTTGGTCGTGACGCTTCCGAGCTGCTGCGCAAAATCAAGGCTGCTCAGTACGTTGCTGCTCACCCAGGCGAAGTTTGCCCAGCCAAGTGGAAAGAAGGCGAGGCCACTCTGGCGCCGTCGCTGGACCTGGTCGGCAAGATCTAAGTCTGTGACAAAAGCATCACCAGGGCGGGTTTCCGCACCTTAGTAAGCTGCAACCGCCCAATAAAAACGCCCGGGCGAGATTCGCTCGGGCGTTTTTTTTCGCCTCAAATAAAGTAAAGGAAATCGCCCGTATGTTGGACGCCAATCTTAAAGCCCAGTTGAAATCGTACCTGGAACGGGTCACCCAACCGATCGAGATCGTTGCTTCCCTCGACGACGGTGCGAAATCCCGGGAAATGCTCGAATTGTTGAAAGACGTTGCCAGTCTTTCCACCCAGATTACTTTGCTCGACAACGGTGATGACGCACGTAAGCCATCGTTCTCGATCAATCGCCCCGGTGCCGATATCAGCCTGCGTTTCGCCGGCATCCCGATGGGCCATGAATTCACTTCGCTGGTGCTGGCCTTGCTGCAAGTCGGCGGCCACCCTTCGAAGGCCAGCGTTGAAGTGATCGAACAAATCCGTTCGCTCAAAGGCGAGTTCAGCTTCGAGACGTACTTCTCGCTGTCCTGCCAGAACTGCCCGGACGTGGTCCAGGCGCTGAACCTGATGGCCGTGCTCAACCCGAACATCCGCCACGTCGCCATCGACGGCGCACTGTTCCAGGCCGAAGTTGACCAGCGCCAGATCATGGCGGTGCCAAGCGTTTACCTGAACGGCGAAATCTTCGGCCAGGGCCGCATGGGCGTGGAAGAAATTCTCGCCAAGATCGACACCAGCGGTGCCGAGCGCCAGGCTGAGAAAATCAGCGCCAAAGAGGCCTTCGATGTATTGATCGTCGGCGGTGGCCCGGCCGGCGCATCGGCGGCCATTTACGCTGCTCGTAAAGGTATTCGCACCGGCGTCGCCGCTGAACGTTTTGGTGGGCAGGTGCTGGACACCATGGCCATCGAGAACTTCATCTCGGTGCAGGAAACCGAAGGGCCGAAGCTGGCCAGCGCTTTGGAAGAACACGTCAAGCAGTACGATGTGGACATCATGAACCTGCAACGCGCCACTGCATTGATCCCGGCGAAGAATGCCGGCGACTTGCACGAAGTCCGTTTCGAAAGTGGTGCCAGCCTGAAAACCAAGGCATTGATCCTTGCCACTGGCGCCCGCTGGCGCGAGATGGGTGTGCCGGGCGAGCAGCAATACAAAGCCAAAGGGGTGTGTTTCTGCCCGCACTGCGATGGTCCGCTGTTTAAAGGCAAGCGTGTCGCGGTGATCGGTGGCGGTAACTCCGGCGTCGAGGCAGCTATCGACTTGGCAGGGATCGTCAGCCACGTGACGTTGCTGGAATTCGACAGCAAACTGCGCGCCGATGCGGTGCTTCAGCGCAAGTTGTACAGCCTGCCGAACGTCAACGTCATCACCAGCGCGCTGACCAGCGAAGTGAAAGGTGACGGGCAGAAAGTCACCGGTCTGGTCTACAAGGATCGCGATTCGGGCGAGTTCACCACGGTCGAGCTGGAAGGGATCTTTGTCCAGATCGGTTTGTTGCCGAACACCGATTGGCTCAAAGGCACTGTCGAGTTGTCGCCGCGCGGCGAGATCATCGTCGATGCTCGCGGTGAGACTTCATTGCCGGGCGTGTTTGCCGCCGGCGACGTGACCACCGTGCCGTACAAGCAGATCGTGATTGCGGTGGGCGAGGGCGCCAAGGCATCCCTCAGCGCATTCGATCACTTGATCCGCACTTCCGCGCCGGCCTAAACGCCGAGGCTGAAAACACAAAAACCCCATGAGTGATCATGGGGTTTTTTTGTGCTGCACCTTTGAGCGTTCCGACGCCGAGCGTGGGAACGATCAGCAGTGATTACATTGCGGTTGGCTGAATGATTTCTACCCAGTAAGCATCCGGGTCCTTGATGAACGCCAGGCTCTTCATGCGGCCATCGTTCAGGCGCTTCTGGAAGTCGCAACCCAGCGCTTCGAAACGCTCGCACGCCGCGCGGATGTCCGGCACAGAAATGCAGATATGACCAAAGCCGCGCGGGTCGGTGTTGCCGTTGTGGTAAGCGAAGTCGGCATCGTTTTCAGTGCCGTGGTTGTGCGTCAGTTCGAGAATGCCGGGGATCGATTTCATCCACTCGGTGCGCGCAGCGGCATCAGCCGGGATCTGGTCTTTGTCGACCAGCGCCAGGAAGTACAGGCTGAACTCGGCTTCCGGAAAGTCGCGTTTTTCCACCAGCGAGAAGCCGAGAATGCGCGTGTAGAAATCCAGCGATTTGGTGATGTCCTTGACCCGCAACATGGTGTGGTTGAAGACGAACTTCTGGGTGGCGGTATCGGGTTGGGCGGTGACGCCGGGGAAGGTGTTCAATTCGTGCAGGCTCATGGGCCCTCCGGAAAATAAGTGGGGCTGGCGAATGGACGCAATGATACGCAACCGTTTGCGCATCAACAAATCCAAACGGCCAGCTATTGCCTGACGGCCGGACGAGGCTCAGACTTCGTCGCTCATTCCCTGAGTGCGCCTCGTAATGATCCGACCGTTCACATCGCTGTTGGTTTGCCTCGGTTTGTTGGCATTTGCCGAAATCTCGCTCGCCGACACCCCGAGCATCACCTGGCCGAGCGGCTGGGAGGCGGAAGTGATTGAGCCCAGCCCGGCAACGCCGCAAGTGTCACGCCAGCGCGCGGTCAAAAATGACGCCGATGGCAATCAGGTAATGGTCATGGAACTGACGATGACCGAAGTCGACAGTGGCCACGAGGTCAACTTGCAAGGCGTGCTGCTGGAGATGCGCAAGTCGGTGCAAAAGGACTTTTTCCAAAGCGGTTATCAAAGTGTCTGCAACAAGATTCACTCGGCGACATTGAGTCAACTGCAGGCGCTGGAAACGACTTGCACGGTGACGCAAAACGGTCGACATGTGCTGTCGCAAACACTGGTTGCCGCCGTGGCGACCGGCAAGGCTTATGTTCTTTCCTATGCCGGGCAGGCAGACGTTTATAAGGCAAGTCAGGACGAAATTCAGGCTGCTCGTAACAGCTTGAAACTTTAGCTGAACATTCGAGTGGTCAGTGGCGCTCGACTGTTGAGATACCTGAACGAGTTAACGCCAAAGTAAGTAAACAAGTATTCAACGCTGAACTGCCATATCTGTTGGCTGCTGGTTTGCAACTTGATCGCAGACTATCGTTGCATTTGTTAGATATCGCCCATGAAAAAGCCCTGCATCAGCAAGGCTTTTTTGTTGCCGCGAAGGTTAGCCGCGCAACCAGGAATCAACGGTAGAAGCGCCGTATTCTTCCTTCCATGCTTTCAGGCCACGGTGGTTGCCGCCCTTGGTTTCAATCAATTCGCCGGTGTGGGGGTTGTGATAAACCTTGACCACACGAGCGCGGCGGGTTTTAGGCGCTGCGGTCTGTTGCAGGCCCGTTCTGGCCGGGTTCGGATCGAGAATGGCGATGATGTCGCGCAGGCTTTTGCCGTAGGTTTTCATCAGCCCCTGGAGCTTTTCTTCGAATTCGATTTCTTTCTTGAGCCCGGCATCGTTCTTCAGTGATTCCAGCTGCTTGAGCTGTTCTTGAAGGGCCTTTTCGGCTGCACGAAATTCAGCGAGTCTGGACAATATCTTTACTCCAATAGTGTGTTTGGCTGATACCAACCGCAAACAAAGCTATAAGCCAAGAGCCTTGAAGCGACTCGGTGATAATGGCTCACCTGCCAATCTTGCACAGGCAAGAAAAATTGTAGTAGTTAATTGGCCGAGAGTAAATCATGTCTTTTTCTTCATGTAACAACAGCAGTCTTTTGATTCGATTTGCTTGAGATTTGCTTAATTGCCCAGCGCGTTAATGGTCACTTAATGCATTAATGAAGTCCGCGCCAGGCATTGGCCGGCCGAACAGGTAGCCTTGCAGGAAGTCCACGTTGTGCGCTGTCAGGTAATCGCTTTGCTCCTCGGTTTCTACACCTTCGGCAACAATTCCAAGATCCAGCTTGGCCGACAGTTCGATGATGCTGTCGAGAATATGCCGGGAAAGGGCATCGGCACCGATCATCGCGACGAAGCTTCGATCGATTTTCAGGAAGTCCACGTTGAATTGGCGCAAGTAGCCGAGGCTCGAATGCCCGGTGCCGAAGTCATCGATGGCGATCATCACGCCCAAGTCGTGAAGTTGCTCAAACAACTGATGAGTCAGCGGCGTCGGTTCGATCAGTTCGCGCTCGGTGAGTTCCAGTACGAGGATGACGCTGCCCGGCGCGAACGCTGCGAGAAACACTCGGCAATCCTCGACCAGTTCCAGATCCTGGCAATGGCTGGCGGTGATGTTGATGCCGATATGAAACGGCCCGTCGAATGTCGCGGAGACCGGCGCGAGCAGCGCAGCAGTCTGCTGCATCAATGCACGGGTCATCGGCACGATCAGCCCCGAGTGTTCGGCGAACGGGATAAACAGATCGGGCCGTACCAAACCCTCTTTCGGATGATTCCAGCGCATCAACACTTCGGTGCCGCTCCACTTCTTAGTGTCGCCGTACACCAGCGGCTGGAAGTAGGGGATGAACTCGCCGGCCTCTAACGCGCGCTGCAATTCAACGCTGGGCGATGAAGCACGCTTCTGCAACACGTGGCCAATCGAACCTGCAACCACACCGAAGAACATCAGCAAACTGAACAGCGGCGGGTACTCGCTGCTTATATAGCGCCAGGTTTCGCCTTCGGGGAAACCGGCTTCCACGGTAAACGCGTAACGCTCCGAGACCCGCGTGCTTGGCGCTACGGGTAACGCGGGCAGGGCACCTTGACGCACTTTGCCATCAGCAGATAACCAGTTGTTGCCGACTTGCAGTAACAGCAAAGTCTGCCGGCCGATCATGCGCAAGACGTTGCTCAGGTGATAACCGTCGAGTGTGGTCAACGCGCCTTTTTTGCCGTCGCTGAGGCGATACACCAGTAGCGCAGTGTTCGGCGTTACTGGGTTGCCATTCATCAACCACAACTGGCCGTGGGTGTAATCCCCGGCGTTGACCGCTTCCTGGTAGTCGCCGAACAGCGAGCTGCAATATAGGTTGTTGTCCCACACCAGATTGGTCGAGCGCACAAACGGGCGGCGCGTGACTTGTTCGCGCAATGCCAGTTTCGCGTCTTCGCAGCGGTTGCCGGCCAGGGGCAGCAATACCCGCGCCGCTTCGGCGGTGTTGTCGAGCATCAAGTTGAATTGGCGCAGCGCTTCGTCGGCGGTTCGCTCGGCGTTTTGTTCCAGCGCGCGTCCGGCTTGCATATAAAGGATGGCGCATCCCAGCAGTATCGGCAGCGCGCCGCTCAAAATGGTCACAGCAATGCGGGTGCTGCGTTTGCGGCGGGACTTGACGGTGAGCGGCATGGGCAAAACCTGAGCGGATGAATAAGCATCATAGATGGCGGATGTAGCTTGTGTCGGCAGATTTGCCCGTGCAACAAAGCGCTTGCGCCGGGAGCGTGAAAGGCGATTTGATACAGAAGGCAGACAACCCCTATTACGCTGTGTAGAATCCGGTTACGCATACAATAATAAATGACTTCTGATACTAGAAGCCTCGCCCGCAAGAGCCTTGGGTCGACAATGAAGAGTTTTGGGTTCCAACTGATCTACGGTGACTTTCTCGCCCGCAGCGTGCGGGGCATCTCCTGTGCGCCACCCGCCATTCTCAGCATTGCTAGCAACTAACGATCCGTTAATTCTAAGAATGATGATGAGGCGCCAACCATGGCAGATTTATACGAAAACCCAATGGGCCTGATGGGCTTTGAATTCATCGAGTTCGCATCGCCGATCCCCAATACGCTGGAGCCGATCTTCGAGATCATGGGCTTCACCAAAGTCGCGACCCACCGCTCCAAAGACGTGCACCTGTATCGCCAGGGCCAGATCAACCTGATCCTCAACAACGAACCAAACAGTGTGGCCTCGTACTTCGCCGCCGAGCACGGCCCGTCGGTGTGCGGCATGGCGTTCCGGGTCAAAAATGCCCAGCAGGCGTTCGCCCGTGCTCTGGAACTCGGCGCGCAGCCGATTCACATCGAAACCGGCCCGATGGAACTGAACCTGCCGGCGATCAAAGGCATTGGCGGCGCGCCGCTGTACCTGATCGACCGTTTTGGCGAAGGCAGCTCGATCTATGACATCGACTTCGTGTTCATCGAAGGCGTGGATCGCAACCCGGTCGGCGCCGGCCTGAAGATCATCGACCACCTGACGCACAACGTGTATCGCGGGCGCATGGCTTACTGGGCGAACTTCTACGAGAAGCTGTTCAACTTCCGCGAAATCCGTTACTTCGACATCAAAGGCGAGTACACCGGCCTGACCTCCAAAGCGATGACCGCGCCGGATGGCATGATCCGCATCCCGTTGAACGAAGAATCGTCGAAGGGCGCCGGGCAGATCGAAGAATTCCTGATGCAGTTCAACGGCGAAGGCATTCAGCACGTCGCGTTCCTCAGCGACAACCTGATCGATACCTGGGATCGCCTGAAAAAAATCGGCATGCGCTTCATGACCGCGCCACCGGAAACTTATTACGAAATGCTTGAAGGCCGTTTGCCGAACCACGGCGAGCCGGTCGATCAACTGCAATCGCGCGGGATTCTGCTGGATGGTTCGTCGGAGTCGGGCGACAAGCGCCTGCTGCTGCAGATCTTCTCGGAAACCCTGATGGGGCCGGTGTTCTTCGAGTTCATCCAGCGCAAGGGCGATGATGGGTTCGGCGAAGGCAACTTCAAGGCGCTGTTCGAATCGATCGAGCGCGATCAGGTTCGTCGTGGCGTACTGTCCACCGAGTAAGCCGCAACACATATAGAAAAGCCCGGCCAGTATTACTGCTGACCGGGCTTTTCTTTGGCTGATACATCCCCCTGTAGGAGCGAGGCTTGCCCGCGAAGCTTTTTGGCGCCTTCAAGGACGCCTTCGCGGGCAAGCCTCGCTCCTACATTATTTACATAGGCTTGCGGCGCTGCCGGACCAGATGCTTGAACCCTTCAAACACCAGCACCACTACCGCCATCCAGATCGGGATGTAGGTCAGCCATTCCCCGGGCTTGATGCTTTCCCCAAGCAGCAACGCCACGCCAAGCAACAACACTGGTTCGACATAACTCAGCAACCCGAACAGGCTGAACGGCAGCAGGCGGCTGGCGATGATGTAGACCACCAGCGCCGATGCACTGATCAGACCGAGCAACGGGATCAGCAGCGACAGCCACGGATACTGGTCGAACACGGCGAAACCCTGTTCGCCGCCCCAGACAAACCAGCACGCCACCGGCAGCATCAGGGTCATGTCCATCCACAACCCGCCGAGGTTGTCGGTCGCCAGCCATTTGCGCAGCACGAAGTAGGTTGGGTAACCGACGACCACCAGCAACGTTGCCCAGGAAAAACCGCCGACCTGATACAGCTCGTTGAGCACGCCAAGCGAGGCGAAAAACACCGCGACTTTCTGCAGATAGGACAAACGCTCGCCATAAGCGATGCGCCCGGTCAGCACCATCGCCAGCGGCAACAGGAAATACCCCAGCGACACGTCGAGGCTGTAACCGTTGAGCGGCGCCCACATGAACAGCCACAACTGCAACCCAAGCAAAATCGCCGAGGCGACCAGGCCGATGAGCAGCTTGGGCTTGCCGATCACCAATTTGACGATGGCGACGGCGCGCCGCCATTCGCCGGACACCAGCATGAACACGGTCATGCAGGGCAAGGTCAGGAGCATCCGCCAGCCGAAGATTTCTACGCCGCTCAACGGGGTGAGCAACGAGGTGTAGTAATACATGACGGCAAACAGCACCGAGGCTGTGACCGATAAAGCGATACCTTTAGACAAACTGTCCTCGCGAGGTTGAACGTGAAACGGGGGGCGGAGGATACGTGGTTTTAGCTTAGAACACTGTTCGATTGATCAACCGTGCTCACAGGTGATTGTTCCTACGCGGAGCGTGGGAACAATCAGTGCTAGCCAGTTACGGGTCAGTCCGGGTCAGTTATTGCGGGGGTTGCGGCCGGAAACGAAGTGGCTGATGTCGTTGAAGCCCGGCGTCGAGGAATGCCCCGGCGTCACCAGCGAATTGATAAACGCCTCATCCTCGGCGCTGATCTTCACCGCTTGAGCCTTGGTGTAGGCGTCCCACTGTTCTTCGGTGCGCGGGCCGACGATGGCCGAGGTCACGGCGCTGTTGTTCAGCACCCAAGCGATCGCGAATTCGACGATGCCGACACCACGGCCCTCGGTGTATTGCTGGATTTGCTGGGCGATGCGCAACGACTCGACGCGCCATTCGGTTTCGAGTATGCGCTTGTCCTGCCGGCCGGCGCGGCTGTTCACATCCGGAGTGACGTCTGGCGCGTATTTGCCGCTGAGCACGCCGCGCGCCAACGGGCTGTAAGGCACGACGCCGAGGCCATAAGCGTGAGCGGCGGTGATTTGTTCCGATTCGGCCTGGCGGTTGACGATGTTGTACAGCGGCTGACTGATCACCGGGCGGTCAACGCCGAGTTTGTCGGCGACGCGAATCACTTCGGCGATGCGCCAGCCACGGTAGTTGGACAGACCCCAATAGCGGATCTTGCCTTGGCGAATCAGGTCGCCGATGGCCGAAACCGTCACTTCCAGCGGCGTGTTGTGGTCTTCGCGGTGCAGGTAATAGATGTCGACATAATCGGTGTCGAGCCGTGTCAGGCTCGCATCGATGCCGTTGAAAAGGTGTTTGCGGCTCAAACCGCTGCGGTTCGGCACGCCGTCCACCGGGCCGAAACCGACTTTGGTCGCGATCACCCATTCATGCCGATTACCGGCGACGGCTTCACCGACGATCTCCTCGGAACGGCCGTTGGTGTAGACGTCGGCGGTGTCGATGAAGTTGATGCCCTGATCCCAGGCCTTGTCGATGATCCGCAGCGAGTCTTCGGTGCTGGTCTGTTCGCCGAACATCATGGTGCCGAGGGTCAGCGTGGACACCTGCAATCCGGAATGGCCGAGGGTGCGATAGCTCATGAACGAAGTCCTTTTGTCGGTGCGGAAAAGGCTTCAATCAAATACCAGAATGGTTGCCCGGAGCAACCGGAATATCGACGCGAATCCCTGTGGGAGCCGAGCTTGCTCGCGATAGCGGTAGCACAGACACCATCAATCTTGACTGTGCAGCCACCATCGCAAGCAAGCTCGCTCCCACAAAAGGCAGATCAGACGCGCAGCGTTCGCGTCATCCGCAACGCCAACACACTGCCGCAGACAATCACGCCCGCCAGCAGATACAACGCCGCATCCGTCGAGCCGGTGCTGTCCTTGACCCAGCCAACCAGATAAGGGCTCAAGAACCCGGCCATCTGCCCCATCGAGTTGATCAGCGCCAAACCACCGGCCGCCGCACCCGCGCTGAGCAGCGCCGTCGGCACCGGCCAGAACATCGGCAGGCCGGTGAGGGCGCCCATGGTGGCGATGGTCAGGCCGAGAATCGCAATCGCCGGCGTCGTCGCGAAGTTGACTGCGATCAGCAAACCGACCGCGCCCATCAGCATCGGCACCACCAAATGCCAGCGCCGCTCCTTGCGCAGATCCGCCGAACGACCGACCAGCAACATGAACACCGCCGCCAGCAGATAAGGAATCGCACTCAACCAGCCAATCACCAGGTTATCGCTGAAACCGAGGTTCTTGATGATCGATGGCAACCAGAAGTTGATCGCGTAAACGCCGCTCTGAATGCAGAAATAAATCAGCCCGAATGCCCAGATCGCCGGGTTCTTGAACACCGCCGCCAACGAGTCGGTGGTGGTTTTCGGTTTGTTCGCCAGGTCTTCTGCGTGGTCGGCTTCCAGCACCGAACGCTCGAACGGCGTCAGCCACTTGGCATTCGCATAACTGTCGCTGAGCAGGAAATAGGCGAGGGCGCCGAGAATCACCGTCGGAATCCCTTGCAGCAAAAACATCCACTGCCAACCGGCCAAGCCACCTTGGCCAGCGGCGAAGTGGTTGAGAATCCAACCGGAAAACGGGCTGCCGAGCAGACCGGAAACAGGAATCGCCGACATGAACAGCGCCATGATCCGGCCACGGCGGAACGTCGGGAACCACTGCGAGAGATACAGCACCACACCCGGGAAAAACCCGGCTTCGGCCGCGCCAGTGAACAGGCGCAAAGTGTAGAACTCGGTCGGCGTAGTGACGAACAGCAGGCACGTCGAGAGCGTGCCCCAGACGATCATCATCAGCGCGATCCAGCGCCGTGGGCCGAATTTGCTCAGCGCCAGGTTGCTCGGCACGCCACACAAGACGTAGCCGATAAAGAAGATCCCGGCGCCGAGGCCGTACACGGTCTCGCTGAATTTCAGCGCGTCGAGCATCTGCAACTTGGCGAATCCAACGTTCACCCGGTCGAGGTAGTTGAACAAGTAGCAGATGAAAATGAAGGGGATCAAACGTAAGGTGATGCGCTTGTAAACGGCGCTTTTTTCGTCAGCATTGGTCTGGGTAGCGGCTGCGCTCTGTGACATGGCGGGCTCTCTCTTTATTATGATTTTTTGCGATGCAAAGGGTAACGTTGATCGCCCCGTGAGTCTCGGCCACCGCTTGGGTGATTGTCTTTGTGCCTGAGCACAGCGTTTGCCGGACAAGCCTGTGCGGGTGAACAACCCGTCCCCCCTCGTTTTCAAGGATCTGCGCAATGTTTGAACTCGATCACGACCTGGCCCAGGACATCGTCGACCGGGCCATGGCCATCCTCCCTTACAACGTCAATGTCATGGACAGTCAGGGGCTGATTCTGGGCAGCGGCGAACCGGAGCGGATCAACACGCGCCACGAAGGCGCGCAATTGGTCCTGGCCAACGGGCGGGTGGTCGAGATCGACGCGCAAACCGCGATACACCTCAAAGGCGTGCAACCGGGGATCAACCTGCCGCTGTTGCTTGATCAGCGCCTGATAGGCGTGCTCGGCATCACCGGCGAACCCGAGCAATTGCGCACCTACGCCGAGCTGGTGCGCATGACCGCGGAAATGCTCGTCGGCCAGCGCAATCAGCAAGCCGAGCAGCAATGGCGCCGGCAACGTTGCGATGACCTGCTGGCGTTGCTGCTGACCGATGCCGGCGACTCGCCGCGCTTGGTCGATGAAGCGCAGCAACTGGGGCTCAAACCACAATTGACGCGGGTGCCGTATCTGTTCGAATTGGGCCTGGAGCACGGGCCGGGGCAGACCGTCGAAGCGCTCAGCGCGTGGTTGATCAGCCGTTATCCGGACAGTTGGTGCGTCAGTTCGGCGAAATCTTCGCTGCTGTGGTGCCGGCCGGGGAATCAGCCGGTCGAGCACGAACGCTTGCTGGAAAAACTCGATGGCCTCGGTTGGAACATCCTGCGCATTGCCGTCGGTGGCCAGGCCGATGGCTTGCCGGGGTTGCGCCGCTGCTATCGGCGCGTTGCCGATTTGTTGGCGTATGGCCGCGACGTGCTGCCCCGCTCGCGGTTGCTGACGCTGAACCGTTATCGATTGCCGGTGATGCTGTGGCGGCATCGCAACGACGATGCGCTGGACGAATTGCTCAAGCCATTGCGCAAAGTCATCGCCAAGGACAACAACGGCCAATTGCTCGCGACCCTGCGCAGTTGGTGTGATCACGACGGGCAAAGCCAGGCCTGCGCCGATGCGCTGGGGATTCATCGCAACAGTTTGCGTTATCGCATGGAGCGGATCGCCGAGTTGAGCGGGGTCGATCCGTTAAGGCTGGACGGGATGCTGGCGTTGTACCTCGGGGTGCAACTGCTGCCGCAGACGGATTAAACGAGTGATTTCAAGGACGCCATCGCGAGCAAGCTCGCTCCCACAGGGGATGCATTGCAAATGTGCGAGCGAGTTTGCTCCCACAGGGAACGCGGCGCTCTTGTGGGAGCGAGCTTGCTCGCGATGGGGCCAGCCCTGCCATCGCGCAACTTTGTATAAATGAACAATAAACACCACCCCAACTTGTGCACCGGACAGGGGCCAGCGCTGCGAGCAACTGGCAGCATGGAGGCACAAGAACTGGAGAATGCTCATGAAAATCGTCATCGCCCCCGATTCGTTCAAGGATAGTTTGAGTGCGCAGGGCGTGGCCGATGCCATTGCGCTAGGTCTGGCCGAGGTCTGGCCCGACGCGCAGTTGATCAAATGCCCGATGGCCGACGGCGGTGAAGGCACGGTCGAATCGGTGCTGGCGGCGTGCGAAGGCGAACTGCGCCGCACTCAGGTGCGCGGCCCGCTGGGCATCAGCGTCGAAGCGGCGTGGGGCTGGTTACCGCACAACCACACCGCGATCATCGAAATGGCCGAAGCCAGCGGCTTGCAACTGGTTGCGCCGGGCCAGCGCGATGCGTGCGTCAGCAGCACGTTCGGCACCGGTGAGCTGATCCGCGCGGCGCTGGATGCCGGCGCGCAACGGGTGATCCTCGCCATTGGCGGCAGCGCCACCAATGATGCCGGTGCCGGGGCAATGCAGGCGCTCGGCGTAAAGCTGTTCGACGCGCAAGGGCAAATTCTCGCGCCCGGCGGACTGGCGTTGGCGCAACTGGCGCGCATCGACCTCAGTGACATCGATCAACGCTTGAGCGCGGTGCGTTTCGACATCGCCGCCGACGTCAACAATCCGCTGTGCGGGCCTCACGGTGCTTCGGCCATCTTCGGTCCGCAGAAAGGCGCTTCGCCGAGTCAGGTCGAGCAACTGGATAAAGCGCTTGGGCACTTCGCCGATTTGTGTGCGCAGGCGTTGGACAAAGACGTGCGCGACGAGCCGGGCAGCGGCGCGGCAGGTGGTTTGGGTTTTGCCGCGAAAGCTTTCCTCGGCGCGCAATTCCAGGCCGGCGTTGAGGTGGTTGCCGAGTTGGTCGGGTTGGCTGACGCCGTCGAGGGCGCCGATCTGCTGATCACTGGCGAAGGTCGTTTCGACGCGCAGACCTTGCGCGGCAAAACCCCGTTCGGCGTGGCGCGAATCGCTCGCGAGGCCGGCGTACCGGTCATTGTCCTCGCCGGGACCTTGGGCGAGGGTTATCAGGCGTTGTATGCGCACGGCATCGACGCCGCGTTCGCCCTCGCCAGTGGGCCGATGACTCTGGAACAAGCCTGCAGCGAAGCGCCGCGACTGCTGCGCGAACGAGCCACCGACATCGCCCGCGTCTGGAACATCGCCCGCAAGGCCTGAGCACGAACTGCGGCAAACCGGCCTGAATTGCCCATCAAGGTCGACGCAATTCCTGTGGCGAGGGAGCTTGCTCCCGTTTGGCTGCAACCCGACGCGCACAGCTCCCTCGCCACAGGGAAATATATTTGCATTCCCGCCGCAGAAAACCTCAAGCCCCGCCGATAACCCTCATAGGCGCACACAAACCAAATACAACACTGGCGCCACGCTTTTGCGGCCGGCGCCTGCCTGCCCGATACAGCGACTATCGCAAGGATGCTCGAAGCTCACCCACCCGAGAGTCATCCTATGTCCTTGCGTAATCTGAATATCGCGCCACGAGCCTTCCTCGGTTTCGCGTTCATCGCCCTGTTGGTGATCGTGCTGGGTGTGTTTGCCGTCAGCCGGATGTCGATCATCCGCCAGTCCTCCGTCGACATGGGCAGCACGCAACTGCCGAGCGTCAGCTACCTCGGCAACGTCACCGAAAACATCCTGCGCATGCGCATTCTGTCCTTCCGGATTCTGGTCAACCGCGAGCCGGCGAGCCTGCAGGAGGCCGAAGCCCGTATCGGCGTGCTCAACGACAAGGCGCGCAAGGCCCAGGCCAGTTACGCCGAGTTGCCGGCGGGCAAGGATGAGAAGGCGCTGTACCAGACCTTCAGCACCACGCTCGACAACTACATGCAGGCTCAGCGCGAAATGCTCGACCTGTCGCGGCAGAACAAGGTCGATGAAATGCGTGTGTTGATCAACACGCGGATCAAGGACGGCACCGACCTGATGGGCGAACAGCTGAACAAACTGGTGGCGTTCAACCTCGAAGGGGCGAAAGCGGCTGGGGTAATTGCGGAGAATAACTACAACACGGCGGTCAACGGCATCGTGATCGTTTCGGTGGTGGCGGCGCTGATGACCGTGTTGCTCGCATGGCTGCTGACCCGCAGCATCGTCACGCCGTTGAACCGCGCGGTGCAGGCAGCCGAAACCATTGCCGGCGGCAACCTGACCAAAACCATCGAAATCGACGGCAAGGACGAACCGGCACGTTTGCTCGGAGCGTTGGCGGCGATGCAGGCCAACCTGCGCAAAACCATCGAGCAGATCGCCGGGTCCGCGACTCAGTTGGGCGCCGCCGCCGAAGAACTGAGCACGGTTACCGAGGAAGCCTCGCGCGGACTGCAACAGCAGAACAACGAAATCGAACAAGCCGCCACTGCCGTCAACGAGATGACCGCAGCGGTCGAAGAAGTCGCACGCAATGCGGTGTCGACCTCCGAGGCTTCCAGTCAGTCCACCCAGGCCGCTCGCGAAGGGCGCAACCGCGTGGTCGAAACTGTCGAGGCGATTCAGGTCATGACCCACGACGTGCAAAACACCTCGGTGATGATCGAAGGCCTGGCGACTCAGGGGCGTGACATTGGCAAAGTGCTTGACGTGATTCGCGCCATCGCCGAACAAACCAACCTGCTGGCGCTCAACGCGGCGATTGAAGCGGCGCGTGCCGGTGAAGCCGGGCGCGGGTTTGCGGTGGTGGCGGACGAGGTTCGCGCGTTGGCCCATCGCACCGCGCAATCGACCCAGGAAATCGAAAAAATGGTCGCCGGGATTCAGAACGGCACTGGCGAAGCGGTCTCCTCGATGCAACAAAGCAACCAGCGCACCCAAAGCACGCTGGAGATGGCTCGCGCTGCCGGCGTCGCGCTGGAGCAGATCACCCAATCGATCCATTTGATCAACGAGCGCAACCTGGTGATCGCCAGTGCTTCGGAAGAGCAGGCGCAAGTCTCGCGCGAAGTTGACCGCAACCTGGTGAACATCCGCGACCTCGCCACTCAGTCCGCTGCCGGCGCCAACCAGACCAGCGCCGCAACCCACGAATTGTCGCGCCTGGCGATGGATTTGAATGCGATGGTGGCGCGTTTTGTAATTTGAGATAGGGTTGTGTCAGGAACACGCGCGACAGGAGAGTTACATGCGCTATTCAGCCCTGACCCAACGCATCGCCGGAGACGGAGCGGCGGCCTGGAAGATTCATGATCGAGCGCTGGAGATGCGCGAGCAGGGCATTGATGTGTTGCTGCTGTCGGTCGGCGATCCGGATTTCGACACGCCGAAACCGATCGTCCAGGCGGCCATCGACAGTCTGTTGGCCGGCGACACGCATTACTCAGACGCGCGCGGCACTCGCGCCTTGCGCGCCAGCATCGCCAGCCGCCACCGTCGGCGCAGCGGGCAAGCGGTCGAGGCTGAGCATGTGATCGTGTTGCCCGGCGCGCAATGTGCGGTATACGCGGTGGCGCAGTGCCTGCTCAATCCGGGCGACGAGGTGATCGTCGCCGAACCGATGTACGTGACGTATGAGGCGGTCTTTGGCGCCTGCGGGGCGAAAGTGCTGCCGGTGGCGGTGCGCCCGGAGAACGGTTTTCGCGTCGATCCGGCCGACGTCGCGGCGCTGATCACCGCCAGAACCCGCGTCATTCTCATGAACAGTCCGAACAATCCTTCCGGCGCCAGCCTGTCGTTGCCGATCTGGCAGGCGTTGGCGGCGCTGTGCATTCGCCACGATTTGTGGCTGATCAGCGACGAGGTCTACAGCGACTTGCTGTACGAAGGCGAGCACATCAGCCCGGCGCATCTGCCGGGCATGGCCGAGCGCACCGCAACCATCAACAGCCTGTCGAAATCCCACGCCATGAGTGGCTGGCGCGTCGGTTGGGTGATTGGCCCGAAACTGTTGGCCGAGCACTTGATGCATTTGTCGTTGTGCATGCTCTTCGGCATTCCGGATTTCGTCCAGAAAGCCGCGCAAGTAGCACTGGACGGCGACTTGCCGGAAGTGGCGATGATGCGCGAAGAATATCGTCAGCGCCGCGATCTGGTGTGCGCGCGGCTGGGTAATTGTCTGGGGATTCGGCCGATCAAACCCGATGGCGGGATGTTTGTGATGGTCGATATCCGCCAGACCGGGTTGTGTGCGCAAGGCTTCGCCGAGCGCTTGCTTGATGGTTATGGTGTGTCGGTGCTGGCCGGCGAGGCGTTTGGGCCGAGCGCGGCCGGGCATATCCGGATTGGCTTGGTGGTGGATCAGGTGAAGTTGGCGGATGCGTGTCGGCGGATAGCCCTGTGTGCGGCGGACTTGCTGGAAGCGCGGCGGGCTTGAGGGCCTCATCGCGAGCAAGCTCGCTCCCACATTGAATCTGCGGCGTACACAAATTCGCTGTGGGAGCGAGCTTGCTCGCGATAGCTGCCTGACAGGCAGCAGATTACTCAAGCCTTCCACGCCCCGGTATTCACCAGGTTCGCCGGGCGTTCACCGGCCAACGCCATCAGCAGATTGTCCACCGCACAGGTGGCCATCGCTTCGCGCGTTTCGTGGGTCGCCGAGCCGATATGCGGCGTCGCGACCACGTTGTTCATTTGCATCAGCGGCGAGTCAGCATTCAGCGGTTCACGCTCAAACACGTCCAACCCCGCCGCGCGAATCTGCCCGGAACGCAGCGCTTCGACCAGTGCCGCTTCGTCCACGACTTTGCCTCGGGAAATATTGATGAAAATGGTTTCCGGGCGCATCAACGCAAACTGTTGCTTGCCGATCAAGCCCTCGGTTTCGGCAGTCAGCGGCAATGTCAGGCAAACAAAATCGGCCTGTTGCAGCAACTCCGGCAAGCTGCGGTATTGCGCGCTGAAACGCTGTTCCACTGCCGGTTTCGGCGAGTGGCTGTGATAGATCACCGGCATGCCAAAACCGAAATGCCCGCGCTGCGCCAACGCTTCACCGATCCGCCCCATGCCGATAATGCCAAGCGTCTTGCCGTGCACATCAGTGCCGAACTGCGCCGGGCCGACGTTGCGCTTCCATTCGCCGGCGCGAACCATGTTTGCCAGCTCGACTACACGCCGGGCGCTCGCGAGGATCAGCGCAAAACCGGTGTCGGCAGTGGTTTCGGTGAGCACGTCCGGGGTGTTGCTGAGGAGGATTCGGCGCTCGGTCAGGTACTCGATGTCGTAGTTGTCGACGCCCACCGAAACACTGGCGATCGCTTGCAGATCGGGCGCCAGATCCAGCAGTTGCGCGTCGAGCTTGAGGCTGGCGCCGAGCAGTCCGTGGGCGCGGGGCAGGGCGTCACGCAACTGCGCGAGGCCATCGGCGTTGAGGTTGTCGATCAGCGTGACGTCGGTCTGCTCATGCAGGCGAGCCATCAGCAACGGCGAGAGTTTCTTGTACAGCACGACCTGCTTTTTCATCGTCATGTTTCTCACTCAATGCAATCAATTCAGTTCAATTCAGGAATGCGCCGCCACCGGGCTTTTCGCGGCAGTCTTGGCAACGGTGCGGTCACTCGCGCCGGGCTTGAGGAAAATCGTCAGCACTACCGAAAGCATCAGTGCGCCGCTCATCAACAGGTATGAAGCGCCGGGCGAACCGGTGGTGCTGTTGAGGTAACCGACCAGATACGAACCGCCAAACGACCCGAGCGCGCCCATGCTGTTGATCAGCGCCATGGCGCCCCCGGCGACGTTGGCCGGGAGAATCTCCGGGACGATCGCAAAAAACGGTCCGTAAGGCGCGTACATGCAGGCGCCGGCAATCACCAGCAAGGTGTAGGACCACCAGAAATGCTCGGCGCCCAACGCGTAGGAGCCGTAGAACGCAATCGAGGCGATCAGCAGCGGCGGCCAGACAAACCGTTTGCGCTTCTGCAACTTGTCCGAGCCCCACGACACCACGAGCATGCCAATCACCGCCGCCAGATACGGCAGCGCCGACAGCCAACCGGCTTCGACCATGTCCATCTGCAAACCGGATTTGAGGATCGACGGCAACCACAGCACGAAGCCATAGACGCCAATGCTCCAGCAGAAAAACTGCAAGGCCAGCACGATGACTTTCGGCGAGCGGAAGGCTTCGGCGTAGTTTTTCACCGCTTTGATGCCGACCTGTTCGGCGGCCAGGGCGCTTTCCAGATCCTGCTTTTCCTCGTCGCTGAGCCATTTGGCTTGCGCCGGACGGTCATCCGCCAGACGCCACCAGATAAACGCCCAAAGCACTGCCGGCAAGCCTTCGATGATGAACATCCAGCGCCAGCTGAAATGCTGCACCAGGTAACCCGAAACCACCGACATCCAGAGCATGGTCACCGGGTTGCCGAGGATCAGGAAGGTGTTGGCGCGTGAGCGTTCGGCGCGGGTGAACCAGTGGCACAGGTAAACCAGCATCGCCGGCATCACTGCGGCTTCGACCACACCGAGCATGAAGCGGATGACGATCAGCCAGTAGGCGTTGGAGACGATGCCGGTGAGGGTGGCGAGGCCGCCCCAGAGGATCAGGCTGACGAAGATCAGCTTCTTGACGCTGTGTTTCTGCGCGTAGATCGCGCCCGGCACCTGGAAGAAAAAGTAACCGAGGAAAAACAGCGCGCCGAGCATCGACGACAGTCCCGGCGTGATCATCAAGTCTTCGGCCATCCCGGAGGCGGCGGCGAACCCATAGTTGGCGCGGTCCAGATACGCCAGGCTGTAGGTGATGAACACGATGGGCATGATGTACCACCAGCGGCGGGCGGCGAGTGTTGCAGTTTTCATGATGGTGCTCCTGAGCTTGTTGTTTTTGTCGCAGCAGGTAACGGGTCAGATCTTCAGTAAATGTACCGGCCCCTTCGCGGGCAAGCCTCGCTCCTACAGGAATTGCGCTAACCCTGTAGGAGCAAAGCTTGCTCGCGATCGGCGGTGGAGAATTCAGCAGACATCTCAATCCTCGTAGGCAACCCTTCCATATCCCCACGGCTCTGCACCGCGCGGCTGCCAACCCAGTTGGCGCGTTGCACGGCTTCGGCGAAGCTGTGGTTTTCCAGCAGGGCGCTAATCATGCCGACGGCAAATCCATCGCCGGCACCGACGGTGTCGACCACGGTTTGCACCGGCACACCGGCGACAAAACCCTGATCCAGTTGCGTGCGGTAATAAGCACCGTGCGGCCCGAGTTTGATCGCCACTGCCTCGGCCCCTTGGTCGAGGTAAAACGCGGCGATGTCGGCCGGGTCGTCAAAACCCGTCAGCAAACGGCCTTCGCTCAACCCCGGCAACACCCAGTGGGCGAGGGCGGCGAGACGGTTGATTTCGGTAATCATCTGTTGCTCGGTGGCCCACAGGCTCGGGCGCAGATTGGGGTCGAACGACACGCTGCGCCCGGCGTCGCGCATGCGCGTCATCAGTTCCAGCGACATCTCGCGGGCGCTGGCTGAAAGCGCCGGAGGAATGCCGGTGGCGTGCAAGTGCCGGGCGTTAAGCAGTTCAGAGTTGATCGACTGCACCGACATATGACTCGCCGCCGAACCGCGACGGAAATACTCGACCCGCGGATCGCTGCCATCGTCGGCGCGCGACTTGAGCTGAAAACCGGTCGGGTGAGCGAAGTCCACCGCCACATGCCGACAGTCGAGGCCTTCTTTCTCCAGTGTGTCGATGACAAACCGCCCGAGGGAATCGTCGCCCACGCGGCTCAGCCACGCGACATTGAAACCCAGCCGCGACAGGCCAATGGCGACATTACTGTCGGCGCCGGCAATGCGTTTGTGAAAGTGGCCAACCGCAGCCAGATCGCCATTTTGCTCGGCAACAAACATGGCCATGGTTTCGCCAAACGAGAGGATATCGATCTCAGACATGCGCGTTCTCCAGGCGTGATTGACCGAGGCCGGCGAGGATCGCCACGTGTTCGCGGGTCAGTTGCACCAGGTCATCGCCCTGCAACGGATACTCCGCCGCACGCATCACGCCGTGGGCCATGTGCCGCAGCAATTGTTCCCACAGGTGCAGGTCAGCGGCGCTCGGCGGGATGGCAACCAGCTTGCCGTCAGCGCGGCGCGCGACCGCTTTGCAATGCACGTAACCGACATGCCGACCCAGCAATCGCGCAGCGCTGGCGGCGGACTGATCCTGCCATTGCCAGTTGCCAATATCGAAAGTCATTTTGATCGGCAGATTGTGCTGTTCGACCTCATCGAAAAACCGCTGAAACGGCTCGATGCGCCCACCGTGCAAGGTCTGGTCGTTCTCCACCAGCAGCTGCACCGGGCTTTGGCTCAACAGGCGGGCGAGGGCTTGCAGGTCATTGTTGTCGGTGAAATAGCCCAACGAGACTTTCAGCCATTTGGCGCCGAAACCCTTGGCGCGTTGCAGCGTCGTCAGCAGTTGCGGATTGGGTTTTGAATGGCCGGCCAGCCACAGTTCGATCGGCGAGGAATAGACACTTTCCAGTGCCTGAGCCTGAGTGTCGGCGGCCAGTTGCGCGGGGTCTTCGTCGGTCAGCAGCTCTTCGCGCCATTCGATGCGCGACGCGCCGGCAGTGGCCAATACATCGACGAAACTGCCTTGGCCGCGTTGGCGCACAAGGTCGGCACCGTAGCTGGACAGGCTGATGGAAACGGCGGGTTTATTCATTGTTATCTGCCTCTGAAACCGGTTTCATTTTTGTTCAAAAAAAAGGTTGGGGTGAGGCTTATGGCCTTATCGCGAGCAAGCTCGCTCCCACATTTGGACTGCGTACCCCTCTGGGAGCGAGCTTGCTCGCGATGGCGTCAGCCCATTCACTGCAAATCCCCCCGCGTCGAGCCGCGCACAATCAACTGCGCTGCAAAATCCAGGGTCCGCGCCGGCCCGACATCACCGCGCAGCCGTTTGAGCAGGCACTCGAACGCACTCGCGCCAATCTGCGCCGTCGGTTGCGCCAGCGCAGTAATGCCGCTGCCCACCAACGGGTACCAATCCAGATCATCCAGTGCAATCAGGCCAACATCGCCGAACAAATCGCAGCCCAATTCGCGCAACGCGTGAGTGCAGGCCAGCGCCGCAATCCCGTTCGCACAGAACAGCGCTTTCGGCCCATGGCCGGCGGTATCGAGGAAGGTTTTCAAACGCGAGGTCAGGTCGCTGGCGGTTTCGACAACGGCCCCGCGCAGCGCCGGACGCTGCTCGATCTGCGACTTGAAACTGCTGACGCGCTCGATCCGCGAACTGGTGCCGTCGAACGGTTCAGTCACCATCAGCACGTCGCGATAGCCGCGCTCTTCCAAGTGGACGAGGGCCATTGCGACCGCTGCCGGGTTGTCCAGTCCGACCAGGTCGCTGTCCAGTTGCTCGACTTTGCGATCGACCAATACCAGCGGCATCTCGCGATGCAATTCGCGCAGTTCGTCGCGGTGATGGCCCAGGGTGTTCACGATCAGGCCTTCGATGTTGTACGAGCGCAGCAACGCCAGGTGCTGACGTTCCTGCTCGTCATCGCGATCGGTGTTGCACACCACCAGGCTGTAGCCGTGGCGCCGGCAAGCGGTTTCCACGCCATGCATCACGGCAATCGAATAAGGGTTGCGGATATCGGCCACCAGCATGCCGATCAACCGCGTGCGCCCACGTTTCAAACCACGGGCCATCTGATTCGGGCGATAGCCCAAGGCGCTGATCGAATGCTCGATGCGCTGGGCAATGGCATCGGAAAGCAGGGCGCGGTCGTCGCCGATGAAGCGCGAGACACTGGCCTTGGACACGCCGGCGTGCTCGGCAACATCAAGCATGGTCACGCGGCTGCGCTGGGCGGCGGAGAAATCGTTCACGGTGGCAGACCTTGTTATTAGTGCTTGTTATCAGTGCGGGGAGTCAGACGTGACGTGGCTGAAACCGGTTTCAGGAAAACCCATAACTACCATCGCCGTCAACCGCGGTTTATCGCGCTGTCGCGCCAGCAACTGACCTTTCCCGACAGACGGTTAATTAACCTGTCAGATCTGACAGTAGGCAGCTTTGCCATACGAGTGCTTAATTTCCCTCAGGCGACTTGCATGCTTATCAACAAGGGAAGTTCCAGATGCCGGGATCCAAGAGCCGAAAATCAGCCGTTGCCGCGAGTGCATTGGATATCGGTATTCTGCTGAACGCCCCAGGCGTAGAGGGCGTCGATCCAGGTGACGCCTCTGGCACACTGCCAATTGATGCCCCTACAAACGGGCTAGTAGTGAAAGTACCGCGCTGGCCAGCGTTCCCGGGTGTCCCGGGTGTTGAACACACCGTAAATATTTATATTGTGGGAAGCGCAGTTTCAGTCGCCCGTCGTGCTTACAGCATCGTCGATGATGCAGCTGAATTTTTTATCCCGGTGGCGGCGCTGGCACTACCCAATCGTCCGTCCTTTGAAATTATCTACATCGTTCGAACGCCAAATCCGACAACCTCACCGCCACGCCGCCTCACGTTCAAAGTTGCTGAGCCACCGACAGTGCTGAAAGAACCGGTATTTCCGGATGCCAGTTTGTACGGTTACATCATCTGCCGGAAAAATAAGCCGTCAGATCCGGAATCGCTGTTTATCTGGGAAGGCATTCGGATATTTATCCCGTTCGATACGCGGTTTCAAGAAAACGATGTCGTCACATTGGTCTGGCAAGGATGGGCAACTCTGAACATTGCACCTCCCGCACTGACAGTTCCAGCGTCGTTTACGGTAACAGTCACTGCGGCAGATATTCGCGACAGAAACAGTTTGCGCATTGTTATTCAGCCATTTGTAACTTGGATCAAACCGATGACGGCTAATCATTCCGCATCGGCAACTTACACTTTGCTGCGCAGGGGTGTTGCAATTTTCAAATCCAGGACTGGGTTGGTAAGGCTGGATCGTAAAATTCCCGGCGAGTCCGGATTCTGCGAAAATTCAAGTTGGATGAAGTAACTTTGTAAATAGGAAGTCGCTCGGACGCAACAGCCAAGACTAATAGTCGCGAAGTTTTCTGGATGATTTAAATCTGCTGTCGCTGGATCGCTCGGCTGCACGGATTATTTGGAAACTGTTGTTTTAAAAGCATCGCCTGCAGACGTTTAGGTACACCGTAAAAGAAACGCTTGTTGTTTTCATTAATTTGCCACCGCGTTGGAGAAGGGAAGATGACTGTTATCGAAAGTGAATTTGAAATGCACCCGACTGCATCACTTGATGCACCCGTGCCGAGGTTGCGGGATGGCCGTGGGCCTGATGCCGACATCATTCCAGTGGCTACGATTGCCCCAGGCAGGGATCTCATACTTGAGATCTCGACAACCACCTGGCCCAATCCAAATGATGCGGATACGTTCGTTGTTCAGGCCTCAAGAACCCTGCCACCGCCAAATCCGGAAAACACCGACTTCCTCTATCGTTCAACGCGTTATGAACTAGGCCCCTTGGTTGACCGTCCTGCCGTAAGGGATTTCATCGTTCCCGCGAACTTGTTGGGCGAAGATCTGACCCCCGAGGGACCGACGCCGCTGTGGGTTCGCTGCGTTATGTATCGCAAGAACCAGAACGCATTATCGTCTCCGGTCGTCAGAGTTTTCATTGACCGCACTGCGCCTTTCCAGGCGAAGCCGACACGCGGCGGCGCAATTCCCGGTACTGTGCCCGGGGTCAAAGGGAATCCTGTTTCAACATCGCCAAACTCCCAACCCGGTGTGACCATCGATAACACGTGGATGGCGCTCCCAAACAGCGTGGATGGGTTGATCCAGATGCCGGATATCGGCTATGCCAATCGCCAGGACACTGACCGGCTCACGTTGTATGCAGCGAGCAACCGCACAGATCCTCCCGCCGTAGCACCGATTCATGACGGTCCGCTGCCGGCCAATGGCCGGGTGCTGGTTCCGCTGGATGTCATCCGGGCTGCGACTTCCACCGGCAGGTTGCATATGTGGATGCGATGGACCGACGTCGCGGGCAATTTCAGCAACTATCTGGCCGAGTACCGCAACGTTTCCCTGCAGCCGCTGCCGGTCTTGGCCGCACCGATTGTTCTGCTGGCCGCAACGCCTGTCGACAACCTGATCGACCTGAATGACGTACGCCAGCCGCAAGGTATCCAGGTGCGCGTCAATCGTCCGACCAACGCGCTCAGCACAGACACCATCAGTCTGTCCTGGGGCGGCCAGGCCGCAGAAGACCTCGATTTCCTCGGCGCCTCCTCACTGCTGTTTACAATCCCATGGTCGAAACTGACAGCGGAATATACCGCTAACCAGAGTGGTACCGATTGGGTGGTCCCAACGACGGTCACGGCGCATTTGATGCGCGGTGGGGCGTCCGTCAGTAATGCGCTCGTCACCGTTGATACGGATTACTCGGTACCTGGTGTTCCCTACCCGATTGACCTGATCAATCCACCGGCCGATGTCAATGCCGAGCTGAAGCCATTGATCGTACGCGGCCAGGCTCCGGTAACGGACAATGTGCTGGGTCCGCAGGACATCAATCAAGACGCCACCATTTTTATTGACTTGACGCCTGTAAGCCCAGGCACTTGGCCGGACCCGGAGCCGAACGACCAAGTCACCGTTTACTACCGTGGCGCTGCCGGTGTAGTGGTGGTGAACTCAAAGGTTCTGGACGTCAGCGATGTAAATACTACGATCGATTTGGAGTTGCCTTGGCACATTGTCGACAACGGTGGTTTGGGTACCAGACAAATGTGGTGGGAAGTGGAGAACGCCAACCGCAATAATAAACAGAAGGCTGGCGAGACCAACATTACCGTCGATACGGTTGTCCTCGATCTTCCTGCGCCAGTGTTGGTTCGCGACCCTAACGATGACAGGGGTGATGATCTTATTGTTTGTGAAACACTGTTCAAACTTGCAAGACGCGCTGCCAGATTCCATATTCCCGCCAGCGTCGATCTTCCGATTAATACTGAAGTAACCTTCCAATGGCGCGGTTATCAGGGCCCCGGCCATACACTGCCGTCCCCTGCTAATACCGAATTCATCGAAATACGCCGAGTGACTGCTGCAGAAGTATCCACTGGTATGACCTTCGATGTCGGGCCCTATGATCCGGTTGTTCGAAATGTCCCTCCGGTGCCACCCGCCAATCCACCTGCTGACGAGGAATACACCGGTTATCTTGATGTCTGGTATTCCGTGGCGGGAGGTAGCTCTCTTCATGCCGACTACCGTATCAATCTAGTCAACGGTGCCTATCTCTATTGTGAGACGGAAGCTGGCTGGATGCCTGTAGCGCCTTGACATGTGAAGTAAATTAACTGAATGCAAGGGGGAAAGGTTTTCTATCCCCCTTGCACTCTTGGCTCTATCAGTATTCTTTCCGAATCAAATTGGATGAAAATCGCCGAAAAAAAAGGATTTGTCCTACATAGCAAGCATGAAGTTCTAGGTAACCTTCCGCTCCGTTTATGACTCTGCGCTGACGGATGAACCATCTGTTGTTTTCATTTCTTCCCTGCAACAGGGAATATTCTGAGTAGTTACCATGAATAATGAAATTAAAAATCCTTCAAGGTTTTACAAACCCGTCAGCATGGCGTCGTGTCTGTCTCTATTAATCCTGACGACAGGAAACGTTTGTGCGAGATCACTCGATCCAGGCGAAACAGAAACAGTTACGCCCGGCTCTGCACCCGAAGCCTGGTACATCCCCCCCGCAGCAGTACTTAATTTAAATAGCGCTGATGCGCTGGAAATTGAAGTGGGTAGAGGCACGCTTAATGCTCAGAGCGCCACGACCGCGCAAATAGACGCTTTCTCAGGCGCAACGGTAAACCTGACCGACTCTACGGTTGTCAATACAACAACCAACGCGGCTCTGAGTTTGCTGGACAGCCGCGCTACGATTACAACAAGCAGCTTGAACAGCCAAGGATATGCGCTGACCCTGGCGCGAGACCTTCGACCTGTCTCCATCGGCTCTTCTGCGACGATTACCAATAGCACGCTGACCGGAGAACTCGGCGGCGGGGCTGTCACTTCTTTTAGTTCTTTGAATCTGATCGGTAGCCGATTGGAAGGCACCGGTACCTTGGCCAACGGCCTGGAATTGGCCGGTGGTCACGCAAACGTCAGCGCTGCCAGTCAAATCGTCGGCAGCATTCATGGCGTGGAGTTCCAGGAAGACTCGATGTTCGCGCCGACTGAGTTAACCGCGCAAAGCCACTTGACGTTGGACAACTCCAGCGTGCAAGGACGGACGGGCGCCGCGATCAGAGTGGATTTCGCTACGCCTGCGGGTCAAGCCGTATTGATCGACGTGCTCAACGGCTCCTCGCTCATCGGTGGCAATGGCCATTTGCTGGAAGTTGTTGATGGCGCAGCCGCTCGATTACAGGTCGACAACAGCAAGCTCGCGGGTGATATCGATGTTGCCGCCGGTGGCTCTGCCAGTGTGCAACTGCGAAATAGCGCGAACCTTGTCGGTAACCTGATCAATGTCGATTCGGTCACAGTCGATTCAAAAAGCCTGCTGACCGGCAACGTGCAAGGCACGGGCGCCGGGGTGATCGCACTGGATCAAGGCGCGGTCTTCCAAGGGGCTGTGAGCGGTGTGAGCGATATGTCGGTAAACCGTGGCGCCCAATGGAACATGGTCGGCAGCAATGCCTTGACCTCGCTCAACATGGACGCAGGCAGTGTGCGCTTTGGTTCCAGTGAGGCGTTCAATCGACTTGATGTCGCCCGTCTTTCCGGCAATGGTCAATTTCTGATGGACACTGACCTGGCGACCGGCCAGACCGACTTTTTGAACGTAACGGAATCCGCCACCGGCAGTCATCAGTTGCTTGTCGCAGCCACCGGAAGCGAACCGGTGACAGGGGCGCCGGTGATGATCGGTAACATTGCTGCAGGTGATGCAGTATTCACCCTGCAAAATGGCCAGGTCGACGTGGGTGCTTATGCCTACAAATTGATGAGAGAAGGTGAAGGGCTTTTCCTGCAGCCGGACAAGGAAACCCCAAGCACCGGTACGCAATCGGCTTTGGCTATCGCGGGCACGGCGCCCACCGTTATCTATGCGGAAATGACCACCCTCAACACGCGTCTCGGCGATCGCCGCATGACGGGCAACCAACCCACCGCGCAATCGTTTGACGCCCTCGATGCTGATGGCAAAAAATCCTCCTATGGCCTGTGGATGCGGACTTACGGCAATAGCTACAACGTCAAAAACTCGTATGGCGATGGCTACAAGCAAAACCAGACGGGCGTTTCCATCGGCGTGGATGCACCGTTGCCGATCGGCGATGGCCAATGGCTGATCGGCGCTTTCGGTGGTTACAGCAAGACCGACTTGAACCTGAAGCGCGGCAGCGCGGGCTCGATTGACAGCGTCTACCTGGGCAGTTACTTGACCTGGTTCGATCAGCAAACGGGTTACTACGTTGATACGGTAGCCAAGATCAATCGCTTCAATAACGACGTCAAAGTCAGCATGAGTGATGGAACACAAACCAAGGCTGATTTCGACAACATCGGCGTCAGTGCTTCTGTTGAAGTCGGCAAACACATCGTGTTCAACCGAGGTTATTTCATTGAGCCTTCGGTACAAGTGGGTGCGGCAATTGTCGAGGGCAAGGACTATGCACTGGATAACGGCCTTGAAATAACCAGCGATGAGACCCGTTCATTGCTGGGTAACGTCGGGCTGGCGGTAGGGCGGGAAATTGTTTTGGACGACGGGAGTAAACTTCAGCCACGCCTGCGCGCTGCTGTGACTCACGAGTTTATTAACAACAACCGAATCAGCGCCAATGGCAGCGATTTCAAAAACGATCTATCGAGTACTAACGTTGCACTGACCGGCGGACTCAACTACGCACCTGCCGCCGGCAACTGGCAGATCTATGCAGAAGTGGGGACAAGCAGGGGCACTACAGTGGACCAGGAAATAGGCGGGAACCTGGGCGTCAGTTTCAACTTCTGAGAAAAGCCATCGTGAGTTAACGTATCTATCAATTAAATCGGGGTATAAAAAAAGGAAGCTTTTAAGCTTCCTTTTTTGTATTCGTCACCCGCGATTTTCAGCTAACCCTGCGCACGATCACATTACCTTCGGCAATGAAGCTGCCACTGATAGGGAAAGGGTCGTTGCCATTTTCACCGCCGGAGCCGAATTGCCCGTTGAAATAGCCCTTGATGGAGGTTTCATCGATGCTCTCGATGACGAGCGAGCCTTGTTCCGAGCGGTGAGCATTACCACTCATACGATTCGGGTAGTAAGTAACTGTCACTTCGCCGTCCTCTTCTTCTTCGTGCCCACCAATCTGAAACGTGCCGCTGACGGGTTTGCTGAAGAAGATGACTTCCAGCGAGTGGGTCACGCCGGCCTCGGTATGATCGGCTTTGATGCGCCAGATTTTCTGTGTCGGATAGTCCAGCACTTCAATGAGCGGTCTCATCGTGGCATTGAAAGTAAACGGCGCAGGAATTTTGCTGGTGGGGTTGCGCAGTTTGTTGTCTAAATTGACGTATGCACTGAAAAACGGAGTTGCCGGGGCCTGATACGATGTCACAGTTGACTTATTCGCTGCCGAACTCATGGTTTGATCTCCAGACTTAGTGAGCATAAGGTATCCAAAGACTATTAATCCTAATCCTGGATGGCTCATGGAAGCTTAAATGCCGCAAGCTTGTAAACTGACAGAGTTGACAGTTTACAGTCGCTGTTTTCTGTGTTTTTTATCAAGCGCCGATAATGGCTTTTTATTCCGTAAGTGCATAACATCGTCATTCAACTATCAATAAAAACTCAGCCAGGCGGACGCCAGTAACAGTAATGCCATAAAGTGATTGAAACGGCGTTGCAGTTTCGACGATCCGAAGTATCGCTGAGTGCCTGAGCCCAATATCGCCCAACTTGTCAGACACGGCAGCGAGACAGCGAAAAAAATCCCCGACAACACGACCACTTGGATTTGACGGTCATTGCCATTGCCGGCAAACACGCTGACCACTGCAATCGCCATCATCCACGTTTTGGGATTGACCCACTGCAGCGCAGCCGCGCCCCAGATACTGAGCCTTCTCTGCGGCTGCAGATGATCAAACAGCTGTGCCGGCGCTTTGTATATCTGCCAAGACAGATAACTCAGCCACAGTGCGCCAATCCACTGCATCGCCCGATGCAACACCGGGTATTGATCGAAGGTCTGGCCGAACCCGCTGCCGACCAGTAATACGAGCACGGCTGCACTGGCGCAAGCAGCAAAAACAATCGGCAGCGCCGCCCTGAAACCAAAACGCGCACTGTTACTCAACACCAGAATATTGGTCGGCCCCGGCGTGATCGACGCGACGAACGCGAACAGCAAAAACGGCAGCAGGGTAGGGAAGGTTGAAAGCATGGCCGTGTAGCTCCAGTGAATGATCGATAGCCGATCTTCACCAGCCAAGGGTCACGCGTCTGGAAGATTTGAGCAGCGCTTGCGGTACATCGCCGGGGTCAGTCCATAAGCGCGGACGAACCAGCGGCCCATATGACTTTGATCGGCGAAGCCCAATTCCATCGCCACTGCCGCCGGTTGCGCGCCGCTCGCAAGCAAACGCCGGGCCTTGGACAAGCGCAGTTGCACCAGATAAGCGTGCGGCGCCAAACCGTAAGCGGCCTTGAACGCGCGGGTCAGACGAAAGCGATCGACACCGGTGACCATGGCCAGTTGATCGAGGCCAATGTCCAGATGCGCATTGGCGTGCAGGTATTCGCGGGCCTTTTGCGCGACCAGCGGCAGGCGTGGGTCTTCGCTGTAACGGGTGCGCCAATGCAAGTGGCTGGTCAGGCGTTCGAGCAAGCCGTCGAGGGCCGTCTGCCGGACGATTTTCAGCTCGCCACCGTGCAAGGTCTGAAACGCCTGGCTGGTTGCCTGCGCCAGTCGCGGATCGGCGGTCAGGGTGTTGGCGAAGCTCAGTCGGCTGTTGAGCGGGGCGTTGTCGAACAGCGCGGCGAGTTCGCGCTCAAGCCATTGCGGATCGAGGTAGAGCATGCGGTAGGTGAAACCGTCTTCGGTGGGCGCATCGCCGTCGTGAATGTCGCCCGGTTCGAGCAGAAACACCTTGCCCGGCGTGCTTTGATGCCGCGCCCGCCGACAATTGAATTGCTGCACGCCTTGCTCGGTCACGCCCACCAGATAACTGTCATGCCAGTGCGGGTCGTAGGCGTGGCCCTGGAAATGCGCGCGCAGGGTTTCGATGCCGGTGTCGGCGTCCTGCGCCAGGTCGATCCAGTTATGCGAGGTCATGGCTGCACCTGTGAGACGGATGGCCGGCTGAGTGAACACCGGCGACGCGGCTGATGCCTAGAACGTTTGTGCAGCGCTCAGTTGAACAGCCCGGCGGCAATGTTGATCGAAAAACCGAGAATCGCCGTGTTGAACACAAAGCCGATCAGCGATTGCGCCAGGACGATCTTGCGAATGCCGCGCGTGGCCACCCCGACATCGGCCGTCTGTACGGCGACGCCGATGGTGAAGGAAAAGTACAGGAAGTCCCAGTAATTGGGGGTGGTCAGGCCTTCGGCGAAGCGCAGCGCGGGCTCTTTGCCGTCCCAGGTATAAAACAGCCGCGCGTAATGCACGCTGAAGATCACCCCGATCAACAACCATGAACCAATCACCGTCGCGGCAGTGAAGCCGTAATGCAGCAGCTTGCTGGAGGCTTGCAAATCCTTGCTGCCGGCCAGTTCGAAGGTAATGGTCGCCAGACTGGCAATCGCAGCGATGCACACCACCAGCAGCACCAGCCCGGCGTTTTCGTCCTCGATCTCGGCAATTCGCTTGACGTCCGGCGCCTTGGCGCGCTTGGCCAGCCAAATCATCAGGATCAGGTAGGTCCAGACCCCGGCGTTCCAGCCGATGAGGATTTTGCTGATGATCGAGTCGGCGGGCGCCAGAATGCCGGCCGCGATGCCGAGTGTGGCGGCGGCGGACAAGCGCGGATGAGTGCGGGCGAGGAGGGGCATGGAGGCTCGATGTGTCGGGATGTTGCAACACATTAGCCCAGTGAAACGCATTGTGACTACAACACTGACCTGAGGAATTGCAGGAGCGAGGCTTGCCCGCGAAGGCGTCGTGTCAGTCGACGTTGATGTGGCTGACACATTGCCTTCGCGGGCAAGCCTCGCTCCTACAGGGTCTTCGGTGAGTTACTTGTCTTTGTGGCGTTTGCGCACCAGTTTCATCACCACCACAAAGAACACCGGAACGAACAGCACCGCCAAGGTTGCGGTGATCATCCCGCCGATAACGCCGGTGCCGATCGCTTGCTGGCTCGCCGAACTGGCGCCCGTGGCAATCGCCAGCGGCACCACACCGAGAATGAACGCCAGCGAGGTCATCACGATTGGCCGCAACCGCAAGCGCGCGGCTTGCAGCGTGGCGTCGATCAAATCGTGGCCCTCGTCGTAGAGGCTCTTGGCGAATTCGATGATCAGGATCGCGTTCTTCGCCGACAGACCGATGATGGTAATCAGGCCAACCTTGAAGAACACGTCATTCGGCATTCCGCGCAACGTTACCGCAAGCACCGCACCGAGCACGCCGAGCGGCACCACCAGCAGCACCGAGGTCGGAATCGACCAACTTTCATACAGCGCCGCCAGACACAGGAACACGATCAGCAGCGACAACCCGAGCAGAATCGGCGCCTGACTGCCGGACAAGCGTTCCTGCAACGACAACCCGGTCCATTCCTGCCCCAGACCTGCCGGGCCTTGGGCGACCAGACGTTCGATTTCCGCCATGGCCTCACCGGTGCTGTGGCCCGCCGCCGGTTCGCCGGAAATGCTGATCGCCGGGTAGCCGTTATAGCGAGTCAATTGCGTCGGGCCTTGGGTCCATTTGGCTTCGACAAACGCCGACAGCGGGACCATTTTTCCATTGTTGTTGCGCACGTTGATCTTCAGCAGGTCCTCGACCTGACTGCGCTGATCACCTTCGGCCTGGACCACCACGCGTTGCATGCGTCCCTGATTGGGGAAGTCGTTGATGTACGAAGAACCGACCGCCGTGGACAGCACGCTGCCGACGTCGGCAAACGACACGCCCAAGGCATTCGCCTGTTTGCGGTCGACTTCAAGCTGCACCTGCGGCGCTTCGGCCAGTGCGCTTTCACGCACGTTCATCAGGATCGGACTTTTCTCGGCGGCTTCCAGCAACTGGGTGCGCGCCTCCATCAACGTTGCATGCCCGAGACCGCCGCGATCCTGCAAGCGGAACTCGAAACCGCTGGAGGTGCCGAGGCCGTCCACCGGTGGCGGCAACACCGCAAACGCCACGGCATCGCGGATCTGGCTCAACGCGCCGTTGGCCCGATCAGCAATCGCGCTGGCCGAGTCATCGCTGCTGCGGTCGGACCAGTCCTTCAACGTGGTAAACGCCAGCGCCGCGTTCTGGCCGCTGCCGGAGAAGCTGAAACCGAGAATCACCGTGCTGTCGCCGACGCCGGGTTCGGTGGCGTTGTGCGCTTCGATCTGCTCGACCACCTTGATCGTGCGGTTCTTGCTCGCGCCCGGTGGCAACTGAATGTCGGTAATGGTGTAACCCTGGTCCTCGACTGGCAGGAACGAGGAGGGCAGGCGACTGAAACAAAACACCAGACCAACCAGCAGCACGCCGTAGATCAGCAGGTAGCGCCCGGTGCGTTTCAACGCATACGCGACCCAACCTTGATAACGCTCGGTCAGTCGTTCGAAACGGCGGTTGAACCAGCCAAAAAATCCACGCTTCTCGTGATGCTCGCCTTTGGCGATCGGCTTGAGCAGCGTCGCGCACAGCGCTGGAGTCAAGGTCAGTGCAAGGAACGCCGAGAACAGAATCGAGGTCGCCATCGACAGCGAGAACTGCTGGTAAATCACCCCGACCGAACCCTGCATGAACGCCATCGGAATAAACACTGCGACCAGCACCAGCGTGATGCCGATGATCGCGCCAGTGATCTGCTTCATCGCTTTGCGCGTGGCGTCCTTGGGCGACAGGCCCTCGGTGACCATGATCCGCTCGACGTTTTCCACGACCACGATGGCATCGTCCACCAGAATGCCGATGGCCAGGACCATGCCGAACATGGTCAGCACGTTGATCGAGAAACCCAGCGCGAGCATGGTCGCAAACGTGCCCATCAACGCCACCGGCACCACCAGCGTCGGGATCAGCGTGTAGCGGATGTTCTGCAGGAACAGGAACATCACCGCAAACACCAGCAACATCGCTTCGCCCAGGGTGTAGACCACTTTGGTGATCGAGACTTTGACGAACGGGGAGGTGTCGTACGGGATTTTGTATTCGACGTTGGCCGGGAAGTAGCGCGCCAGTTCATCCATTTTCGCCCGCACTGCGGTGGCGGTGTTCAGCGCGTTGGCGCCCGGCGACAGTTGCACGCCGACGGCGGTTGACGGTTTGCCGTTCAGGCGCGTGCCGAACTGGTATTCCTGACTGCCGATCTCGACCCGCGCCACATCACCAATGCGTACCGTGGACCCGTCGGGACTGGCCTTGAGCACGATGTCGGCGAATTCTTCCGGCGTCGACAATTGGCCTTTGACGACGATGGTTGCGGTGATTTCCTGAGTGCTGCGGGTCGGCAAGTCGCCAATGCTGCCGGCCGAAACCTGGGCGTTTTGCGCCACAATCGCGGCGTTGACGTCGGCCGGGGTCAGGTTGAAACCGATCAGCTTCTGCGGGTCGATCCAGATGCGCATCGCGCGCTCGGCACCGTACAGTTGCGCCTTGCCGACGCCGTCGAGACGTTTGATCTCGTTCATCACGTTGCGCGCCAGATAGTCGCTGAGCGCGATGTCGTCGAGCTTGCCGTCATTGGACGTGAGGGTAATCAGCAGGAGGAAACCCGACGAGACCTTTTCCACTTGCAGACCTTGCTGGTTCACCGCTTGCGGCAGGCGCGACTCAATCACCTTGAGGCGGTTTTGCACGTCGACCTGAGCCATTTCCGGGTTGGTGCCCGGTTGAAAAGTGGCTTTGATCGTCGCGCTGCCGAGGCTGCTCTGCGATTCGAAATACAGCAAATGGTCGGCGCCGTTGAGTTCTTCCTCGATCAGGCTGACAACGCTTTCGTCGATGGTTTGCGTCGAAGCGCCGGGGTAAACGGCATAAATCTCGATCTGCGGCGGCGCGACGTCGGGGTATTGCGCCACCGGCAATTGCGGAATGGCCAGCGCACCGGCCAGCAGGATGAACAGCGCGACCACCCAGGCAAACACCGGGCGGTCGATAAAGAACTGCGGCATAAAAAAGCGTCCTGCTTACTGACCAGTCGCCTGGGCAAGTGGAAGAGGGGTGTTGTCGATCTGGACTTTTTCGCCGGGTCTGGCGTGTTGCAGGCCTTCGGTGACAATCCGGTCACCGGCCTTGAGGCCTTCAGTGACGATCCAGCGATCGTTCTGCACCGCGCTCAGTTGCACCGGTTGCAGCACGACTTTTTCCTCGGCGTCGAGCAGCATTACCTGCGCGATCCCGGCGCTGTCGCGCTGAATCGCCCGTTGCGGCACGCTGATGCCTTGCTGGTCGACCGCTTGCTCGATGCGCACACGCACGAAGCTGCCGGGCAGCAGATCGAGGTCCGGGTTGGGGAACTCGCTGCGCAGGATGATCTGGCCGGTGCCCGGATCGACGCTGATCTCGGCAAACAGCAGTTTGCCCGGCAGTGGATACAGGCTGCCGTCGTCCTGAATCAGCGTGGCTTTGGCTTGATCCTGACCGACTTGCTGCAAATGACCGGAGCGGAACGCGCGGCGCAGGTCGTTGAGTTCGCGGGTCGATTGGGTGAGGTCGGCGTGGATCGGGTTCAACTGCTGAATCAGCGCCATCGGCGTGGTTTCGTTCTGGCCGACCAGCGCGCCTTCGGTGACCAACGCGCGGCCGACACGGCCGGCAATCGGCGCGGTGACCGTGGCGTAACCGAGGTTCAGCCTGGCCCGGGTCACGGCCGCCTTGTTGGCAGCGACGTCCGCGGCAGTTTGTCGGGCACTGGCGCGGGCGTTGTCATAATCCTGGCCGCTGATTGCATTGCCTTCGATCAATTGCGCGTAACGCTGCTCCTGCAATTTGGCCTGGAACGCATTGGCTTCAGCCTTGCGCAACGCGGCCTCGGCGCTGTCGAGGTCAGCCTTGAACGGCGCCGGATCGATGCGGAACAGCACGTCGCCCTGTTTGACGTCGCTGCCTTCGCGGAAAGTCCGCTGCAACACCACGCCAGCCACCCGTGCGCGCACTTCGGCGATACGCGGCGCGGCAATCCGCCCGCTGAGTTCGCTGCTGATCGATACCGGGCCGGAGGTAATGGTTTCGATGCGCACAGTGGCCAGCGGTGGCGCTTCTGCGGCAGTCGAGGACTTGTCACAAGCGCTCAACATCAAGGCCAATGCAATCAGGCTGAGCGTGGCAAGCAGGTTCTTTGACATGTGAGTACCCCAATAATGACCCCCGGCATCCTACGGGGAGCCGAGCAGAGTAGCGGTGAAGCTTTGTAGGTGCTGTGTGAAATTGTGTAAGGGTTTTACTCATAGACGTGTGAGGGCGTATATCCTTTGGCGCTTGAAACTTTTTGCGACGGTTGTGCAGCCTGCGCGGGCAAGCCTCGCTCCTACAGGGGAATGCGACAAATCTGTAGGAGCGAGGCTTGCCCGCGAGAGGCCGGCTGTGTCGCCACAGCACTTTCTGGAAACACCCCATGCCCAACATCCTCCTGGTCGAAGACGACACCGCGCTTTCGGAACTGATCGCCAGTTACCTGGAACGCAACGGCTACAGCGTCAGCGTGATCAGCCGTGGCGATCATGTGCGCGAACGCGCGCGGCTCAGTCCGCCGGATCTGGTGATTCTCGATCTGATGCTGCCGGGGCTCGACGGGCTGCAAGTCTGCCGTTTGCTGCGGTCGGATTCGGCGACGCTGCCGATCCTTATGCTGACCGCCCGCGACGACAGCCACGATCAGGTGCTGGGCCTGGAAATGGGCGCCGACGATTACGTCACCAAACCCTGCGAACCACGCGTATTGCTCGCCCGCGTGCGCACGTTGCTGCGCCGCAGCAGCCTCGGCGAACCGCAAACCGCCAACGACCGCATCCTCATGGGCAACCTGTGCATCGACCTGTCCGAGCGCACGGTGACTTGGCGCGAACAACTGGTCGAGCTGTCCAGCGGCGAGTACAACTTGCTGGTGGTGCTGGCCCGCCATGCTGGCGAAGTGCTGAGCCGCGACCAGATTCTGCAGCGTCTGCGCGGCATCGAGTTCAACGGCACTGACCGCTCGGTGGACGTGGCGATTTCCAAGCTGCGGCGCAAGTTCGACGACCACGCTGGCGAGGCGCGCAAGATCAAGACGGTTTGGGGCAAGGGTTACCTGTTCAGCCGCTCCGAGTGGGAATGCTGAGCTAATGTTCAGAATCCTTTTTCGTCTGTATC
The DNA here is from genome assembly GCF_002836905.1 of Pseudomonas sp. 43NM1. Taxonomy (NCBI): domain Bacteria; kingdom Pseudomonadati; phylum Pseudomonadota; class Gammaproteobacteria; order Pseudomonadales; family Pseudomonadaceae; genus Pseudomonas; species Pseudomonas sp. 43NM1. Next base: position 46,664 of record NZ_MKGS01000149.1, read on the forward strand.
TGGTGACCATCGTTTCGTACAGCGCGGCGATCTACCTGGTGCCGGACGTGGTGATCAAGCTGTTCCATGAACGCTTCGTCAGTTACAACCTCGATTATTCGCGCGGTTTGCAAAGCCTGATCGTCCGTCAGTTTCACGCTGTTCCCGAAGCGCAATGGCCGGCGCTGGCGACGCAACTGGACAAGGATTTTCAACCGCTGCACATCGTCCTCAGCCCTCTTGATGACCCTGACCTGACCGCGCAGGAACGTGAGCAACTGCGCCGCGGCGATTACATCGTGCGCATTGGCGACTGGGGTTGGCGCACTTTGGCGGCGGCGCCGTTGAACGGGCAGTCGGTGGTGCAAATGGTGGTGCCGCCCGATCCCTTGGACGTGAATTTGTTGTACTGGAGCATGAACGTGCTGATCGGCGCGACCATGCTTGCGTGTCTGTTGCTGTGGCTGCGCCCGCACTGGCGCGATCTGGAGAGATTGAAAGGCACCGCCGAGCGTTTCGGCAAAGGCCATTTAAGCGAGCGCACGCAAATCTCCCAGAGCTCGAACATCGGCAGTCTGGCCAATGTGTTCGACACCATGGCCGGTGATATCGAGAACTTGTTGAATCAGCAACGCGACTTGCTCAACGCGGTGTCCCACGAGCTGCGCACGCCGCTGACTCGGCTGGATTTTGGCCTGGCGCTGGCACTGTCGGATGACTTGCCGGCGGCCAGTCGCGAACGTCTGCAAGGGTTGGTCGCGCATATTCGTGAATTGGATGAGCTGGTGTTGGAATTGCTGTCGTACAGCCGTTTGCAGAACCCGGCGCGGTTGCCGGAACGGGTGGAAGTGTCGCTGGATGAGTTTATCGACAGCATTTTGGGCAGCGTCGATGAGGAGCTGGAATCGCCGAACATTGTCATTGATGTGTTGCTGCATGGGCAGCTTGAGCGCTTCACGCTTGACCCACGTCTGACCGCGCGGGCCCTGCAAAATCTGCTGCGCAACGCGATGCGCTACTGCGAAAAACGCATTCAGATTGGCGTTCAGGTGTGCCCGAAGGGCTGTGAAATCTGGGTTGATGACGACGGCATCGGCATTCCCGACGATGAACGCGAGCGCATCTTCGAACCGTTCTACCGCCTCGACCGCAGCCGCGACCGCGCCACCGGCGGCTTCGGCCTCGGCCTGGCCATCAGCCGCCGCGCCCTCGAAGCCCAGGGCGGCACACTCACCGTCGAAAACTCCCCACTGGGCGGCGCCCGATTCCGCTTGTGGCTGCCAACCCCGACTTAATCACCAAAAGCTCCCACCAACCCTGTGGCGAGGGGTTTGTGTTGGGCGCGAAATTGGTGGGGCCGATGCATGTCGTTCCGATACGGTGCGAAAACACCCGCCAGCCTCACACCCCGTGGCGAGGGGGCTTGCCCCCGTTCGGCTGCGCAGCAGTCGTCAAACCTGCTGATGCTGCGTGGCTGAAGAAGGCTGGGGGCCGCTGCGCAGCCCAACGGGGGCGAGCCCCCTCGCCACAAGGGGTTTGTGTTGGGTGCGAAATTGGTGGGACCGATGCATGCCATTCCGATGCGGTGCGAAAACACCCGCCAGCCTCACACCAGTCCCGTGGCGAGGGGGCTTGCCCCCGTTCGGC